>CAXGVP010000006.1:0-19362 GCA_964013055.1 uncultured Albimonas sp. | reverse complement strand
AGAAGCTCCGCTTCGCCATCCGTGAGGGCGGCCGCACCGTCGGCGCGGGCGTCGTGTCGAAAATTCTGAAGTAAAACCCGGCAGTTCTGCTCCTTGGCGGCCGGGGCCCAAACCCCGGCCGCCTACGTTGAGTTCCCTGCCTTTCGGAGAGCCAGAGCCATGCAAGGCCAGAACATCAGGATCCGCCTCAAGGCGTTCGACTACCGGGTGCTGGATGCCAGCACCCAGGAGATCGTCGACACCGCCAAGCGGACCGGCGCGCAGGTGCGGGGGCCCATCCCCCTGCCGAACAAGATCGAGAAATTCACCGTTCTGCGCGGCCCGCACATCGACAAGAAGTCTCGCGAGCAGTTCGAGATCCGCACCCACAAGCGGCTCCTGGACATCGTGGACCCCACGCCGCAGACGGTGGACGCGCTGATGAAGCTCGACCTCGCCGCCGGCGTGGACGTCGAGATCAAGCTCTGAGGAGGGTGACCATGCGCTCCGGAGTGATCGCCAAGAAGCTGGGCATGACCCGGCTGTTCATGGAAGACGGCCGCCAGATCCCGGTGACCGTTCTCCAGATGGAAAACGTTCAGGTCGTGGCTCAGCGCACGTCCGAGAAGGACGGCTATTCGGCCGTGCAGCTCGGCGCCGGCGCCGCCAAGGCCAAGAACACCTCGGCCCCGATGCGCGGCCACTTCGCCAAGGCGAACGTGGCCCCCAAGCGCAAGCTGGCCGAGTTCCGCGTGGCCCCCGAGAACCTCATCGAGGTCGGCGAGGAGATCACGGCCGACCACTACTTCGAGGGTCAGTTCGTGGACGTCGCCGGCACCTCGATCGGCAAGGGCTTCGCCGGCGCGATGAAGCGGCACAACTTCGGCGGCCTTCGGGCGTCGCACGGCGTGTCGATCTCGCACCGCTCGCACGGCTCCACCGGCCAGTGCCAGGACCCGGGCCGCGTGTTCAAGGGCAAGAAGATGGCCGGTCACATGGGCGCCGCCCGCGTGACCGTTCAGAACCTGCAGGTGATCAAGACCGACTCCGAGCGGGGTCTGGTCATGGTGAAGGGCGCGGTTCCGGGCTCGCGCGGCGGCTGGGTCACCATCCGTGACGCGGTCAAGAAGGCGACCCCCGAGAACGTGATCCTGCCGGCCGCCCTGCGCTCGGCCGCCGAGGAGGCCCGCAAGGCCGCCGAAGCCGCCGCCGCCGAAGCCGCCGCCGCCGAGGCCGCGGCCCAGGAGGCCGCGCTGAAGGAAGCCGAGGCGTCGACCGATGAGGGCGATGCTTCCCAGACCCCCGAAGGAGGCGATGAGAAATGAAGACCTCTGTGGTCACTCTCGACGCCGGCGCCGCGGGCGAGATCGAGCTCGACGACGCGATCTTCGGGCTCGAGCCGCGCGCCGACATCCTGCACCGCGTGGTGCGCTGGCAGCTCGCCAAGCGCCAGGCGGGCACCCACAAGACCAAGTCGCGCGGCGAGGTCTCCTACTCGACGAAGAAGATCTATCGTCAGAAGGGCACCGGCGGCGCGCGGCACGGCGACAAGGCCGTCTCGCAGTTCCGCCACGGCGGCACCGTGAAGGGTCCGGTCGTGCGCTCCCATGCGCATGAGCTGACCAAGAAGGTCCGCAAGCTGGGCCTGAAGATGGCGCTCTCGGCCAAGGCCCGCGACGGCAAGATCATCGTGCTGGACAAGGCCGAGCTGGACGAGGGCAAGACCAAGGCGCTGAAGGCGGGGCTCGAGAAGCTCGGCCTGAAGAAGGTCCTGGTGCTCGACGGCGCTTCGGTGCAGGAGAACTTCTCCCGCGCCGCGCGCAACATCGCCGACGTCGACGTGCTCCCCACCGCGGGCGCCAACGTCTACGACATCCTGCGGCGCGACACGCTGGTGCTGACCAAGGCCGGCGTCGAGGCTCTGGAGGCTCGACTGAAATGACCGCGAAGCACGAGCTCTACGACGTGATCCGCAAGCCGATCATCACCGAGAAGTCCACGATGGCGTCCGAGCAGAACGCCGTGGTCTTCGAGGTGGCGATCGACACGACGAAGCCGAAGATCAAGGAGGCCGTCGAGACGCTGTTCGGCGTGAAGGTGAAGGCCGTGAACACGACCGTCACCAAGGGCAAGGTCAAGAAGTTCAAGGGCAAGCCCGGCCGCCGCAAGGACGTCAAGAAGGCCTACGTCACCCTCGAAGAGGGCAACACGATCGACGTGACGACCGGGCTCTGAGCCCGGTCATCACGCTGAACCCCATCCCCAGGCGAGAGCCTGGACGGCAACGGAAGACAGCAAGATGGCGTTGAAAACTTACAACCCCACGACGCCGGGCCAGCGCGGGCTGGTTCTGATCGACCGTTCGGAGCTGTACAAGGGGCGTCCCGAGAAGAAGCTCACGCACGGGCTTACGAAAAAGGGCGGCCGCAACAACACCGGACGGATCACGGCGCGCAGGATCGGCGGCGGGGCCAAGCGGCTCTATCGCATCGTCGACTTCAAGCGGCGCAAGTGGGACATCCCCGCCACCGTCGAGCGGATCGAATACGATCCCAACCGGACCGCGTTCATCGCGCTGATCCGGTACGAGGACGGCGAGGTGGCCTACATCCTGGCGCCGCAGCGCCTGGCGATCGGCGACAAGGTCGTGGCCGGCTCGAAGGTCGACGTGAAGCCCGGCAACTCGATGCCCTTCTCGGGCATGCCGGTCGGCACGATCGTGCACAACATCGAGCTGAAGGCGGGCAAGGGCGGGCAGATCGCGCGCGCCGCCGGCTCCTACGCCCAGTTCGTGGGTCGCGACGGCGGCTACGCCCAGATCCGTCTGAGCTCGGGCGAGCTGCGCATGGTCCGCCAGGAGTGCATGGCCACGGTGGGCGCGGTGTCGAACCCCGACCACTCGAACCAGGACTTCGGCAAGGCCGGCCGCACGCGGCACAAGGGCAAGCGTCCCTCGGTCCGCGGCGTCGCGATGAACCCGATCGATCACCCCCATGGCGGCGGCGAAGGCCGCACCTCGGGCGGCCGCACGCCGGTCACCCCCTGGGGCAAGGACACGAAGGGCCGGCGGACTCGCAAGAACAAGTCGACCCAGAAGTACATCATTCGCTCGCGGCATGCCCGCAAGAGCGGCCGCTGAGGAGGGACGATAGATGGCACGTTCCGTCTGGAAAGGTCCGTTCGTCGACTCCTACGTCCTGAAAAAGGCGGAGAAGGCACGGGAATCCACGCGAGCCGAGGTGATCAAGATCTGGTCGCGTCGCTCCACCATCCTGCCGCAGTTCGTGGGCCTCACGTTCGGCGTCTACAACGGCCAGAAGCATATCCCGGTGAACGTCACCGAGGACATGATCGGCCACAAGTTCGGCGAGTTCGCGCCGACCCGCACGTACTACGGCCACATGGCCGACAAGAAAGCCAAGCGGAGGTAACTGGGCGATGAGCAAGTCTTCCAACCCCCGCCGCGTGGCGGACAACGAGGCGATGGCGGTCTCCCGCATGCTCCGGATCAGCCCTCAGAAGCTGAACCTGGTGGCGGGCCTGATCCGCAAGAAGCCCGTCGGCAAGGCGCTGAACGAGCTGGCGTTCTCCAAGAAGCGGATCGCGCTCGACGTGCGCAAGACGCTGCAGTCGGCGATCGCCAACGCGGAGAACAACCACGGGCTCGACGTCGACGAGCTGATCGTGGCCGAGGCCTGGGTGGGCAAGAACCTGGTGCTGAAGCGCGGGCGCCCCCGGGCGCGCGGCCGCTTCGGGCGGATCGAGAAGCCGTTCAGCCAGATCACCATCAAGGTCCGGCAGGTCGAGGAGAGCGCCTGATGGGCAACAAGGTCAATCCGATCGGGCTGCGCCTGCAGGTCAACCGGACCTGGGACAGCCGTTGGTACGCGAACGCCAAGGACTACGGCGCGCTGCTTCATGAGGACATCCGGATCCGGGAGTTCATCAAGAAGAAGTGCGCCAACGCCGGCGTCAGCCGCGTGGTGATCGAGCGTCCGCACCGCAAGTGCCGGGTGACGATCCACACCGCGCGTCCGGGCGTGATCATCGGCAAGAAGGGCGCCGACATCGAGAAGCTCCGCCGCGAAGTGGCGAAGCTGACCTCGTCGGAGCTGCACCTCAACATCGTCGAGGTCCGCAAGCCCGAGATCGACGCCCAGCTGGTCGGCGAGAACATCGCCCAGCAGCTTGAGCGTCGCGTCGCCTTCCGTCGTGCGATCAAGCGCGCGGTGCAGAACGCCATGCGCATGGGCGCGCTGGGCATCCGCATCAACGCGGGCGGTCGTCTCGGCGGCGCCGAGATCGCGCGGACCGAGTGGTACCGCGAGGGCCGCGTGCCCCTGCATACCCTGCGGGCCGACATCGACTACGCGCATGTCGAGGCGAAGACCGCCTACGGCATCATCGGGATCAAGGTCTGGATCTTCAAAGGCGAGATCATGGAGCACGATCCCCAGGCGCGCGATCGTCGCCAGCAGGAGCTGCAGGAAGGCGCGTCGCGCCCCGCCCGCGGCTGAGCTTGAGGAGTTGACAGGATGCTTTCTCCGAAGCGCACCAAGTTCCGCAAGCAGCACAAGGGCCGCATCCATGGCCTGGCCAAGGGCGGCACGGAGCTGAATTTCGGCGCCTACGGTCTCAAGGCCATCGAGCCGGAGCGCATCACCGCGCGCCAGATCGAGGCCGCCCGCCGGGCCATGACGCGTCACATGAAGCGTCAGGGCCGCGTGTGGATCCGGATCTTCCCGGACGTGCCCGTCACCCAGAAGCCCACCGAGGTGCGTATGGGCAAGGGCAAGGGCTCGGTCGAGTACTGGGCCGCCAAGGTGAAGCCTGGCCGCGTCATGTTCGAGATTGACGGGGTGACCGAACCTGTGGCACGGGAGGCCCTCCGATTGGCGGCCATGAAGCTGCCGATCAAGACCCGATTCGTCCAGAAAGAGGACTGGTGATCTCCGGGGCTCGCTTCACGCGGGCCACGGCGCTCAGTCTGACGCGGATGACGCGAGGTTGAAGGCGAGGGGCTGGCGCTGGCCGGCCCCCCGTCGTCGTCATGAGATCGCCGGGACGGTCCGGCAGGTGAATTCGGGGCTCGGCGCCGCCCGCAAGGGAACGGTCGAGACCCCTAGGGATGCGAGAGGACGTAGGCTGATGAAAGCCGCCGATCTGCGCGAGAAGACGCCCGACCAGCTGCGCGACGAGCTCGCGGCGCTGAAGAAGGAGCAGTTCAACCTGCGCTTCCGGGCCGCCACCGGTCAGAACGAGAACACCGCGCGGATGAAGACCGTGCGCCGCGATGTGGCGCGCGTGCTGACCGTGCTGAACCAGAAGGCCGCCGCTGCGGTCGCCGCAGACAAGACGGCCGCTCCCGCGGCCCAGGAGGCCTGACATGCCCCGTCGTATTCTCCAGGGCACCGTCGTCTCGAACAAGAACGAGAAGACCGTCACCGTGCTGGTGGAGCGTCGCTTCACCCACCCGCTGATGAAGAAGACCGTGCGCATGACCAAGCGGTACCATGCCCACGACGAGACCAACGCGTGCGAGGTGGGCCAGACGGTCCGCATCACCGAGTGCCCGCCGCGGTCCAAATCCAAATCTTGGGAAGTCCTCACCGGCGAAGCCGGAGTCTCTCGGGACTGACGACCCAATTGTCGAAACCGCAGGGCCTCGGAACACCGAGTGAGGTCCCTGCAGGTCGGGAGAAACTGCCATGATCCAGATGCAGACCAACCTGACGGTGGCCGATAATTCGGGCGCGCGTCGGGTGCAGTGCATCAAGGTGCTCGGCGGCGCGAAGCGCAAGTACGCTTCGGTCGGCGACATCATCGTGGTCTCCGTGAAGGAGGCCATTCCGCGCGGCCGCGTGAAGAAGGGCGATGTCCGCAAGGCCGTCGTCGTGCGCACCGCGAAGGAAGTCCGTCGCGCCGATGGCACCGCCATCCGCTTCGACGATAACGCCGCCGTCCTGCTGAACAACCAGGGCGAGCCGATCGGCACCCGTATCTTCGGCCCGGTGGTTCGCGAGCTGCGCTCGAAGAACTTCATGAAGATCATCTCGCTGGCGCCGGAGGTGCTCTGATGGCCGCGAAGCTCAAGAAGGGCGACAAGGTCGTCGTGCTCGCCGGCCGCGACAAGGGCAACGAGGGCGAGATCCTCAAGGTCCTGCCGACCGAGGGCCGCGCGATCGTCTCGGGCGTGAACATGGTCGTGCGCCATCAGCGCCAGACCGCGCAGTCGCAGGGCGGCCGCATCTCGAAAGAGGCGACGATCGACCTGTCGAACCTGGCGCTCGTCGACCCGAAGACCGGCGGCGCCACCCGCGTCGGCTTCAAGATGGTCGACGGCAAGAAGGTCCGCTTCGCCAAGAAGTCGGGGGAGGTCATCGATGCTTGATACGACCGCATACGCTCCGCGTCTCCGCACCCACTACCGCGAGGTGGTGCGTCCGGCGATGAAGGAAGAGTTCGGCTACAAGAACGACATGCAGATCCCTCGCCTGGACAAGATCGTCCTGAACATGGGCGTGGGCGAGGCGGTGTCCGACTCCAAGAAGATCAAGGCCGCGGCGGACGATCTGACCAAGATCGCCGGCCAGAAGGTCGTGATCACCAAGGCCCGCAACTCGATCGCCGGTTTCAAGGTGCGTGAGGAGATGCCGCTCGGCGTCAAGGTCACGCTCCGCAAGGACCGGATGTACGACTTCCTGGACCGCCTGATCACCATCGCGCTGCCCCGCGTCCGCGACTTCCGCGGCGTGAAGGGCACGGCTTTCGACGGCCGCGGCAACTACGCCATGGGCCTGAAGGAGCATATCGTGTTCCCCGAGATCGAGTACGACAAGATCGATCAGATGTGGGGCATGGACATCGTGATGGCGACCACCGCCAAGACCGACGCTGAAGCCAAGGCGCTGTTGAAGCTTTTCAACATGCCCTTCGCGAGCTGAGCGCGGGAAAGGATATCGACATGGCCAAGACGAGCATGATCGAGCGTCAGAAGAAGCGCGAGAAGCTGGTGGACAAGTACGCCGCCAAGCGCGCCGCGCTGAAGGAGCAGATTCGCGACGAGAATCTGTCCCTGGCTGACCGCGTGAAACTCTCCATGAAGCTGGCGAAGCTGCCGCGGAATTCCTCGGCGACCCGTCTGCACAACCGTTGCGAGATCTCGGGCCGCCCGAAGGCCTACTATCGCAAGCTGAAGATGTCGCGCATCGCGCTGCGGGATTACGCCTCCGTGGGCCAGATCCCCGGCATGGTGAAGTCGAGCTGGTGAGGAGCGCACAATGAACGTGAACGATCCCATCGGCGACATGCTGACCCGCATCCGCAACGCGCAGATGCGTTTCAAGTCGACCGTCCGCACCCCGGCGTCGAAGCTCCGGGGCCGTGTGCTCGAGGTGCTCGTCGCCGAGGGCTACATCCGCGGCTTCGAGACCGTGGAAGGCCCCCGCGGCCTGCCCGAGTACGAGATCGCCCTGAAGTATTTCGACGGCATGCCGGCGATCAAGGAGATCAAGCGCGTCTCCAAGCCCGGCCGCCGCGTGTACTCGCCCGTCGAGACGCTTCCCTCGGTCCGTCAGGGCCTGGGCGTCGCGATCGTCTCGACGTCCAAGGGCGTCATGTCCGATGCGCAGGCCCGCGCCGACAAGGTCGGTGGCGAAGTCCTGTGCACCGTGTTCTGAGGAGACTGCAATGTCCCGCATCGGAAAGAGGCCGGTCGAGCTTCCCAAGGGCGTGACGGCCACCGTCTCCGGTCAGACCGTCGAGGTGAAGGGTCCCAAGGGGACCCGCGCCTTCACGGCCACGGACGACGTGACCGTCGCTGTCGAGAACGACGCCATCCAGGTCACTCCGCGTGGCACGTCCAAGCGGGCGCGCCAGCAGTGGGGGATGTCCCGCACCCAGGTCGCGAACCTGGTCACGGGCGTGACCGAGGGCTTCAAGAAAGAGCTCGAGATCCAGGGCGTCGGCTACCGCGCCCAGGTCCAGGGCAAGGTCCTGAAGCTGGCGCTCGGCTATAGCCACGACGTGGAATATGCGATCCCCGAGGGGATCGACATCGTCTGCGCCAAGCCCACGGAGATCGCGATCACCGGCATCGACCAGCAGCAGGTCGGCCAGGTGGCGGCGAACATCCGCGACTGGCGGCGGCCGGAGCCCTACAAGGGCAAGGGCATCCGCTACAAGGGCGAGTACATCTTCCGCAAGGAAGGCAAGAAGAAGTAACCGGAGGCCGACATGGCACTGAGCAAGCGAGAGCTGTTTCAGCGGCGCCGCCTTCGGGTGCGCAACCGTCTGAAGAAATTTGCGAACGGGCGTCCGCGTCTGAGCGTGCACCGTTCGAACAAGAACATCTCGGTCCAGGTGATCGACGACGTCGAGGGCAAGACCCTTTGCGCGGCGTCTTCGCTGGAGAGCGCCCTGGGCGTGATCGGGAAGAACAACAAGGACGCCGCCGCGAAAATCGGCGCCGCGATCGCCGAGCGCGCCAAGGCCGCCGGCATCGAGGAAGTCGTTTTCGACCGCGGCGGTTACCTCTTTCACGGGAAGGTCAAGGCGCTCGCCGACGCCGCCCGTGAAGGCGGACTGAAGTTCTGAGGAGGGCGACCATGGCCAGGGAAGACAACCGCGGCAATCGTCGTCGCGACCGTGACGAGGATCCCGAATTCCAGGATCGCCTCGTCGCGATCAACCGCGTGTCCAAGACGGTGAAGGGCGGCAAACGCTTCGGCTTTGCGGCGCTCGTCGTCGTGGGCGACCAGAAGGGCCGCGTGGGCTTCGGCAAGGGCAAGGCCCGCGAAGTCCCCGAGGCGATCCGCAAGGCGACCGAGCAGGCCAAGCGCGGCCTGATCCGGGTGCCCCTGCGGGAAGGCCGGACCCTGCACCACGACGTGAACGGCCGCCACGGCGCCGGCAAGGTCGTGATGCGGACCGCCGAGGCCGGCACCGGCATCATCGCCGGCGGCCCGATGCGCGCCGTGTTCGAGATGCTGGGCGTTCAGGACGTGGTGGCGAAGTCCATCGGGTCCCAGAACCCCTACAACATGATCCGCGCCACCATCGACGGGCTGAAGAACGAGGCGTCTCCGCGCCAGGTCGCTTCCCGTCGCGGCAAGAAGGTCGCCGACATCCTGCCCAAGCGCGACAATGCGCCGGCGGATGCCGAGGCCGCCGAGGCCTGAGGAGCGAGAGCATGGGCAAGACCATCGTCGTGAAGCAGATCGGCTCGCCGATCCGCCGTCCCAAGATCCAGCGCGAGACCCTCAAAGGCCTCGGGCTGAACAAGATGCACCGCACCCGCGAGCTCGAGGACACCCCCTCGGTGCGCGGCATGGTGAACTCGATCCCGCACCTCGCGGTGATCATCGAGGAGAAGGGCGAGTAATCGCCCCGACCCCCGGTTCGCCGGACTGACCATCGCAGCGCCCGGTCGTCGCAGGACGGCCGGGCGCTTCGCGTTTGCGGGGGGGCTGGCGGCCGGAGGCGCCGGCACGGGCGCAGGCCCCCGGCGCAGGCGGCCAGGGGCCTGCGGGACGTCTCGCGGCCCGACGCAGGCGCGCAGGGCGCCACGGGACGGGCGCTCGACCCGGCGCCTGGCGCCATTTGCGGCCTGCGGCCCTTGTCTCGACGCGACGGGAAGGGTAAGTGCGGCGCTCGCGGGCGGTTCCGGCCGACTCGCGCTTCCTTCAGTTGAAGCCGTGGTCGGCCCCCCAGTCGCTTGAGGGCCGTATCCGGCAAGGAGACAAGCGACATGAAACTCAACGAGCTTCGCGACAATCCCGGCGCGACGAAGCCCCGCAAGCGCGTCGGCCGCGGCCCCGGTTCGGGCGTCGGCAAGACGGGCGGCCGCGGCATCAAGGGTCAGAAATCCCGCTCCGGCGTGGCCATCAACGGCTACGAGGGCGGCCAGATGCCGATCTACCGGCGTCTGCCCAAGCGCGGCTTCACCAAGCCGTTCCGCGACGAGTTCGTGGTGATCAACCTGGACGGTCTCGCGAAGTTCATCGAGGCCGGCAAGATCGACGCCTCGGCCAAGATCGACGAGGACGTGCTGATCGCTTCGGGCCTGGTGCGCCGCAAGCGCGACGGCGTCCGCCTGCTGGGCCGCGGCGAAGTCACGCAGGCCCTGACGATCGAAGTCACCGGCGCCTCGAAGTCCGCGATTGCGGCCATCGAGAAGGCCGGCGGCACGGTCACCGTCCTCGCCCCGGCGAAAGCCGCGGCCGAGAGCGACGCCGAATGACATTGCGGGCCACCAGCCCCTCCTTTAACTAAACCGCGACGCCGCCGCGGGGCCTCGTCCCCCGGCGGCGTATGCATGACAGCCTGCGGGAGAGAAGCATGGCGTCCGCCGCCGAGCAGATGGCCCAGAACCTGAGCTGGAGCGCCTTTGGCAAAGCCAAGGAGCTGCAGAGCCGGATCTTCTTCGCACTGGGCCTGCTGGTCATCTACCGGCTGGGGACCTACATCCCCATGCCCGGCATCGACCCGGTCCAGCTCGCGAGATTCATCGAACAGACGCAGTCCGGGATCCTGGGCATCTTCAACATGTTCGCCGGCGGCGCCGTGAGCCGCATGGCGATCTTCGCGCTGGGCATCATGCCCTACATCTCCGCCTCGATCATCATGCAGCTGATGAGCTCCATGATCCCGTCGCTGGAGCAGTTGAAGAAGGACGGCGACGCCGGCCGGCGCAAGATCAACCAGTACACCCGCTACGGCACCGTGGTGCTGGCGGCGGTGCAGGCCTACGGCATCGCCGTGGGGCTCGAGGGGCAGGGCCTGGCGCTCGATCCCGGCTGGTACTTCCGGGCCTCGACCGTGATCACCCTGGTCGGCGGCACCATGTTCCTGATGTGGCTGGGCGAGCAGATCACCGCCCGCGGCATCGGCAACGGCATCTCGCTGATCATCTACGTCGGCATCGTGGCGACCATGCCCAGCGCGCTGGCGCAGCTCTTCGAGCTTGGCCGCACCGGGCAGCTGGCTGCGGGGATCATCGTCGCGGTGATCGTGGGCGCCGTCGCGGTCATCGCGGCCGTGGTCTACATCGAGCGGGCGCAGCGCCGGATCCTGGTCCAGTATCCCAAGCGCCAGGTCGGCCAGAAGATGTACGGGGGCGAGAACTCGTTCCTGCCGCTGAAGGTCAACACCGCCGGCGTGATCCCGCCGATCTTCGCCTCGTCGCTGCTGCTGCTGCCCGCCACCGTGGCCGGCTTCTCGGCGGACGGCGGCGCGGGCGGAGTGATGGGCTACGTCTCGGCCTACCTGGGCCGCGGGCAGCCGCTGTATCTCGTGATGTTCGTGGCGCTGATCGTCTTCTTCGCGTTCTTCTACACGTCGGTCGTGTTCAACCCCGACGACGTGGCCGACAACCTCAAGAAGAACGGCGGCTATGTGCCGGGGATCCGACCGGGCGCCAAGACGTCCCAGTACCTCGACTATGTGCTGACTCGACTGACGCTGGTCGGCGCGATCTATCTGTCGGTCATCTGCGTGATGCCGGAGATCCTGATCTCCAACGTGGGCATCCCGTTCTACTTCGGCGGCACGTCGCTGCTGATCGTGGTGTCGGTGACCATGGACACCGTCACGCAGGTCCAGAGCCACCTGCTGGCGCACCAGTACGAAGGACTGATCGAACGGTCCCGTCTTGGACGGCGAGGGAAGAGGAAGAAATGAACATCATTCTGCTCGGGCCGCCGGGCGCCGGAAAGGGCACCCAGGCGAAGCGTCTTGTCGAGGAGCAGGGCATGGTCCAGCTCTCCACCGGCGACATGCTTCGCGCGGCCCAGGCCTCCGGCTCGGAGATGGGCAAGGTGGTGGCCGACGTGATGGCCCGCGGCGACCTGGTGACCGACGAGATCGTCATCGGCCTGATCCGGGAGCAGCTCGAGTCGGGCGCCGCGGCCAAGGGCGCGATCTTCGACGGCTTCCCCCGCACGCTGGCCCAGGCCGACGCGCTGGGCGATCTGCTGGCGAGCGAGGGCCTGACCCTCGACCGCGTGATCGAGCTGCAGGTGGACGACGAGACGCTGGTCAAGCGCGTCGTCAACCGGGCGAAGGAGGCGGAGGCCGCCGGCGAGAAGGTGCGCGCCGACGACAACGCGGACGCGATGCGCACGCGGCTCCTGAACTACTACAAGGACACCTCGCCGCTGATCGGGTACTACCACGCGCACGGCAAGCTGGCGCGGATCGACGGCATGGCCTCGCCGGACGAGGTTGCGGCCCAGTTGACGGCCGCGATGAACGGCTGACGAGATTTCGGCGGCGCGAAGTGAGAAAAGGTTCCGAGTCTCGGCCCGCCCGGGTTGACGCGGGACCCGGCCTTCATATACTCCGCGCCTCCGAACAAGGGGAGTCGTCGGACGGCGCTCTGGACAAGGATCCAGAGAATCGCTGTGTCGGCGCTCGTTCGCAGACCGGGCAGGGGATCTCACGTCCCGCCCTGGTCCGACCCGCGGACAGGATTTCAGCCCGACGGCGCCGCCGGGGGCGACGACGGACAATGGAACCTTCGGCCCCCCGGGCGGCGGACCGGATCGAGATACGGAGCAGAGCCTTGGCGCGCATCGCTGGCGTGAACATCCCCACGAACAAGAGGACGCACATCGCCCTCACCTACATCCACGGCATCGGGCAGTCTTCCGCCAAGGAAGTCTGCGCCGCCGTGGGCATCGCCGAAGAGCGTCGGGTCAATGAGCTGTCCGACGCCGAAGTGCTCGCGATCCGCGAGTACATCGACGGCAACCTCGCGGTCGAGGGCGACCTCCGCCGCGAAGTCGCGGTGAACATCAAGCGGCTGATGGACCTGGGCTGCTACCGCGGCCTGCGTCACCGTCGTCAGCTGCCCGTTCGCGGCCAGCGCACCCATACCAACGCCCGCACCCGCAAGGGCAAGGCGAAGCCGATCGCCGGCAAGAAGAAGTAAGGAGAGGCGGAATGGCTCGCGACAAGCAGCGCGTGAAGCGCAAGGAGCGCAAGAACATCACGTCGGGCGTCGCCCACGTGAACTCTTCGTTCAACAATACCAAGATCCTGATCGCCGACGCGCAGGGCAACGCCATTGCGTGGTCCTCCTCGGGCGCGATGGGCTTCAAGGGCTCGCGCAAGTCGACCCCCTACGCGGCGCAGGTCGCCGCGGAGGATGCCGGCAAGAAGGCCGCCGAGCACGGCATGCGCACCCTCGAGGTCGAGGTCCAGGGCCCGGGTTCGGGGCGCGAGAGCGCGCTGCGCGCCCTGCAGGCGGTGGGCTTCACCATCACCTCGATCCGGGACGTCACCCCGATCGCCCACAACGGCTGCCGTCCTCCGAAGCGCCGGCGCGTCTGACGCGCCGACTTTCGGTGGCCCCCGGCCCGCGCCCGCCGCGCGGGCCTTCGGCCGTTTACGTGGACGGAAACTAATTCCTCGGGACGCCCGGGCGGTCTGCGGATCCCGCTCAGGCACGGATGGAGGACCATCGCATGATCCACAAGAACTGGCAGGAGCTGATCCGGCCGACCGCCCTGGACATTCGTCCGGGCGCCGACCCCCAGCGCCAGGCCACCGTGATCGCCGAGCCGCTCGAGCGGGGCTTCGGCCTGACGCTCGGCAACGCCCTGCGTCGCGTGCTTCTGTCGTCGCTCCAGGGCGGGGCGATCACCTCGATCCAGATCGACGGCGTGCTGCACGAGTTCTCGTCCGTCGCCGGCGTCCGTGAGGACGTGACCGACATCGTCCTGAACATCAAGGGCGTCGCGGTCAAGATGGACGTCGAGGGACCCAAGCGCCTGACGCTGCGCGGCGAGGGGCCCGGCCTGGTCACCGCCGCCGACATCCAGGAGACGGCGGGGATCGAGATCCTGAACCCGGATCACGTGATCTGCCACCTCGACGAGGGCGCCAGCTTCCACGTCGAGCTGGTGGTCGACACCGGCAAGGGCTACGTCCCCGCGGACCGCAACAAGTCCGAGGACAGCCCCATCGGCCTGATCCCGGTCGACGCGCTGTTCAGCCCGGTCAAGAAGGTCAGCTACAAGGTCGAGCCCACCCGCGAGGGCCAGGTGCTGGACTATGACAAGCTGACCCTTCAGATCGAGACCGACGGCTCGCTGACCCCGGACGACGCGGTCGCCTACGCGGCCCGCATCCTCCAGGACCAGCTGTCGATCTTCGTCAACTTCGACGAGCCGGAGTCGGCCTCGCGCGGGGACGACGAGGAGCTGCCGGGCGGCATCAACCCGATCCTCCTCAAGAAGGTGGACGAGCTGGAGCTGTCGGTGCGCTCGGCCAACTGCCTGAAGAACGACAACATCGTCTACATCGGCGATCTCGTTCAGAAGACCGAGGCCGAGATGCTGCGCACGCCGAACTTCGGCCGCAAGTCGCTCAACGAGATCAAGGAGGTCCTCACCCAGATGGGCCTCCACCTCGGGATGGACGTGCCGGACTGGCCGCCGGACAACATCGAGGACCTGGCCCGCAAGTACGAGGACCAGTTCTGAGATCCGGCCTCCGGGCCTCTCGAACAGGATCAGCGACCGGCGCCGAAAGGCGCCGGTCGTTCGCGTTCCGGGCGGGCGCTCTTGCGCCGGGGCGGCCATCGGCTAGCCTTGCCGCGCGCGGGCGCCCCCCGGCCGGCGCCTCCAGGAGCCGCCCGTGTCCGATCTCGTCCGCGTCGCCCGCCCCACCGACATCCCCACGATGGTCGAGCTGCTGAAGCGCGACGCCGACCGGCGCCACGCCTGCAATCCCTCGTTGTGGCCGCTGGCCCGCGACGCCCCCGCACGGATCGCCGAGGCGCTCGCCGCCGCGCTCGGCGAGGCGCCGCAGCCGAGCCGTCAGACCTGGCTTGTGGCGGAGTCCGCGGGCCGTCCGGTCGGCCTCGCCCATGTCCTGCATGTGCCGGTCCCGCCGATCTACCTGGGCGCCGACGGTCCGCCCGGCCTGGTGATGCCCGAGATCGCGCTGGCGCCCGACGCGCCGGGGACCACCCTTCAGGCGCTGGCCGACGCCGCCGAGCGGGCGCTGCGCGAGGAGGGCGCGCGCATCCTCCTCGCCTCGCAGGTCGGCGATCCGCCCTGCGCTCCGCAGTGGAGCGCCGCGTTCGAGGCGCGCGGCTACGCGCCCCTGACCGTCTATCTCTCCCGGAGCGGCCTCGCCTCCGAGCCGCCCGCCGGACCGCGCCCGGCCGGCGCCGCCGACCTCCCCGGCATCGTCGCGCGCAGCGCCGAGCACCGGGAGATCCTCGAGACGCTGCACCCCTTCTGGCGTCGCCACCCGGAGGCCGATCCCCGCTTCGAGGCCTGGATGCGACGCAGCCTGGCCCTGGCCGACCGGGACATGCGGGTCGGCGGCGCCGCCGGGGCGCTCGACGGCTATCTGGTGGCGCAGCCGGCCTCGCGCCTGCATTTTCCACCTGCCCACGACATCTCCGGCATCGGCGTGATCGACGACTTCCACCATCGCGAGCTTGCGGACCCGGAGACGCCTGCGGACGGCGGCGGCGGCGCCCTGGCCCTGCTGCGGGCCGGCGAAGCGGCGTTCGCCGCGCGCGGCGTCGACACGGCCGTCGTGGTCTGCCCGGCCGCCTGGCGCTCGAAGCTCTCGTTGCTCCGGGAGGCGGGCTATCGAACGGCGATGGTCTGGTCGATCCGGAGCGATCGGGGCTGAGCCCTCCGGCGTCCCGCGCTTGCCCTCGGCTCTCGAATCCTGTATCGCGCGCGCACTCGGGCCGAACGGGCCCCAAGGAGGGGGACGCCATGGACGTCTCCCGGACAAAGCATAACGCGAAAGGATCAATCCCATGCGCCACGGTCACGGTTACCGCAAGCTCAACCGCACCCATGAGCATCGCAAGGCGATGTTCGCCAACATGGCGAGCTCGCTGATCGAGCACGAGCAGATCAAGACGACTCTGCCCAAGGCCAAGGAGCTGAAGCGGATCATCGACAAGCTGATCACGCTCGGCAAGCGCGGCGACCTCCACGCCCGCCGCCTGGCCCATGCCGACATCAAGCAGGACGCCGCCGTCAAGAAGCTCTTCGACGTGCTCGGGCCCCGCTACAAGGAGCGGAACGGCGGCTACTGCCGCGTGCTCAAGGCCGGCTTCCGCTATGGCGACATGGCCCCGATGGCCTTCATCGAGCTGGTCGAGCGCGACGTCGCCGCCAAGGGCAAGGGCGACAAGGAGCGTGTCGCCGCCGAAGAGGCCGCCGCCGAGTAATTCGCGCGCCTCGCACCGACCGACGTCAGAGCCGCCCCCCGGGGCGGCTCTTTCGATTCCGTCCATGGGCTCCGCGCCTCGCCCGCCGGGGGCGCCTGGTCTCCGGCGCCGTCCGCCGTCGATGCCGATCGGAGCGAGCCGGCCCCGGGGGGCAAGGATCGCGCAGCGGGGCTTGTCCTTGCGCCCCGGGGACCACCCGCTGAGGCATCCTCAGCGACGGACGGATCGGGAGAGCAGGCGCGGCCTGTTCTCGGGCGCGTCCGGACGCGCCCCTCCGCCCGTCGCCCGTCGATCCCATCCCCGCGACCCGCCTTCTCTTTCCGCGCCGGCGCGCCTAGGTTCCCTGCGCACCCCTCTCCGCCCCGATCCGCCAGGAGGCGCCCCCATGGTCCCTGTCCGCTCCGCTCTCGTCGTCGCCCTCGCGCTGGGACTCGCGGCCGGGCCGGGGCTGGCGCAGTCCCGGGTTCCGGAGTCGATGGCCGAAGTGCAGCTCTCCTTCGCGCCGGTGGTGAAGGCGGCGGCGCCCTCGGTGGTGAACATCTACGCCAAGCGGGTGGTCGAGCGCAGCGGGCTGGGCGGCCCCTTCGCCGAGGACCCGTTCTTCCGCCGCTTCTTCCAGGGCATCGCCCCCCCCACGCAGCAGGTGCAGAACTCGCTGGGCTCGGGCGTGATCGTGCGGCCCGACGGGCTGGTGGTGACCAACCTCCACGTCGTCGGCCAGGCCACCGAGATCCGGGTGGTGCTGACCGACCGGCGCGAGTTCGAGGCCGAGATCCTGCTCGCCGACGAGGACAGCGACCTGGTGGTGCTGAAGCTGGAGGGTGCCGAGGACCTGCCCGCCCTGCCGTTGCGCGACACCTCCGAGGTCGATGTGGGGGACCTGGTGCTGGCCATCGGCAACCCGTTCGGGGTGGGGCAGACGGTGACCTCGGGCATCGTTTCGGCGCTGGCGCGCACGCGCGAGGCGCCGGGCGGGGGCGCGGGCTATTACCTGCAGACGGATGCGGCGATCAATCCGGGCAACTCCGGCGGCGCGCTGGTGGACATGCGCGGGCGGCTGCTGGGGATCAACACGGCGATCCTGTCGCGCTCGGGCGGGTCGATCGGGATCGGCTTCGCGGTGCCCTCGGACCTGGTCTCGCAGGTGGTGGCGCAGGCCGAGGCCGGGCGCTCGACGCTGGCGCGGCCCTGGGCGGGGCTGACGGGGCAGCCGGTGGATGCCGCGCTGGCCGAGGCGCTGGGGCTGGAGCGGGCGCAGGGGCTGGCGGTCTCGGACGTGCATCCGCTGTCGCCCTTCGCCGAGGCGGGGCTGGCGCGCGGCGACGTGCTGCTGTCGATCGACGGCCGCCCGGTGGGGGCGGAGACGGAGCTGGAGTTCCGGCTCTCGGCCCTCGGCGTGGGCCGCGCGGCGGAGGTCGCCTGGCTCTCGGACGGGGCGCGGCGCACGGCGCAGGTGCGGCTGGTCGCGGCGCCGGACGTGCCGGCGCGCGATGCGCGCACGCTGCCCGGGCCCTCGCCGCTGGGGGGGCTGGGGGTGGTGAACCTCAACCCGGCCGTGGCGATGGAGACGGGGCTGCCCGACGACGCCGCCGGCGTGGTGGTGACCGAGGTGGCCGACGAGGCCGCGCGCGCGGGCTTCCGGCCCGGCGACCGGATCCTTGCGGTCAACGGGGCCGAGGTCGCGGACACCGCCGCGCTGGAGGCCATCGCCGAGGACCCGCCGCGGGTGCTGGAGCTCGCCGTCGAGCGGGCCGGCCGGCGCGGCACGATGCGCTTCTCGCGCTGAGCCGATGGCGGACCTGTTCGACCGATCCGGGGACGAGCCCCCCCAGGGGGCGCCGGCGGCGGCGCGCGCGGCGGCCCGGCCGCTTGCCGATCGTCTGCGCCCGGCGGCGCTGGACGAGGTGATCGGCCAGGACCAGCTGCTGGGCGAGGGCGCCCCGCTGGCCGCGATGGTGGCGGCGCGCGAGTTGCCGAGCCTGATCCTCTGGGGCCCTCCCGGCGTCGGCAAGACCACCATCGCGCGGCTGCTGGCCGAGGCGACGGACCTGCACTTCGTGCAGATCTCGGCGATCTTCACCGGGGTCGCGGACCTGCGGAAGGTGTTCGACGCGGCGCGGGTGCGGGCGGGGAACGGGCAGGGGACGCTGCTGTTCGTCGACGAGATCCACCGGTTCAACAAGGCGCAGCAGGACGGGTTCCTGCCGCATATGGAGGACGGGACGATCACGCTGGTGGGCGCCACCACCGAGAACCCGTCCTTCGAGCTGAACCGCGCGTTGCTGTCGCGCGCGCAGGTGCTGGTGCTGAACCGGCTGGAGGCGCCGGCGCTGGAGGCGATGCTGGACCGCGCCGAGGCGCTGGAGGGCCCGCTGCCGCTGACGCCGGAGGCGCGGGCGGCGCTGGTGAACCTCGCCGACGGGGACGGGCGGGCGCTTCTGAACCTCGCCGAGCAGGCGCTGCGCATGGGGCCCGGTCCGGTGGACGCCGAGGCGCTGGCGAAGCGGCTGACCCGGCGGGCGGCGCAATACGACAAGTCGGGGGACGGGCACTACAACCTGATCTCGGCGCTGCACAAGTCGGTGCGCGGCTCGGACCCGGATGCGGCGCTCTACTGGCTGGCGCGGATGATCGAGGGGGGCGAGGATCCGCGGTTCCTCGCCCGGCGGATCACCCGGATGGCGGTCGAGGACATCGGGCTGGCGGATCCGCAAGCGGTCACGCTGTGCCTCGATGCGTGGGAGACCTACGAGCGGCTGGGGTCTCCGGAAGGGGAGCTGGCGTTGGCGCAGGCGGTGGTGCATCTCGCGCTCGCGCCCAAGTCGAACGCGGTCTACACGGCCTGGAAGGCGGCGGTGAACCTCGCGAAGAAGTCGGGGTCGAGCGCGCCGCCGATGCATATTCTGAATGCGCCGACGCGGATGATGAAGGAGCAGGGCTTCGGCTCGGGCTACGCCTACGATCACGACGCGGAGGACGGATTCTCGGGGCAGGATTATTTCCCCGACGGGATGGAGCGACCGACGCTCTACCGGCCGGTCGAGCGGGGCTTCGAGCGGGAGCTGGGCAAGCGGGTGGAGTATTTCGCCCGGCTGCGGGCGAAGCGCCGGGACGGCTGAGGGGGGCGGCCGGGACGGAACTCGTCGTCGCTGCGCGCCGACGTCGCCCGCCCGGCC
>CAXGVP010000005.1:0-19798 GCA_964013055.1 uncultured Albimonas sp. | reverse complement strand
TTCTCCATGAACTCGGACATGTCGATGCGCACCATCGCCTGGTCGTCGTCGAACAGGAATTCGGCCAGCGCCTTGGTCAACTCCGTCTTGCCGACGCCCGTCGGGCCCAGGAACAGGAAGGAGCCGATGGGGCGGTTGGGGTCGCTCAGCCCCGCGCGGGCGCGGCGCACGGCGTTGGAGACGGCGCGAACGGCCTCCTCCTGGCCCACGACGCGGGCGCCGATGACCTCCTCCATGCGCAGGAGCTTGTCGCGCTCGCCCTCCAGCATCTTGTCGACAGGCACGCCGGTCCAGCGGGAGACCACCGCCGCGACATGCTCGGGCAGCACGGCCTCCTCGACCATGACGTCGGTCGCCTCCTGGCTCTCGGCGTCCGCGAGGCGCTTCTCGAGGTCGGGGATCACGCCGTAGGCGAGCTCCCCGGCCTTGGCGAGGTCGCCGCGGCGCTTGGCGTTCTCCAGCTCCACGCGGGCGGCGTCCAGCTGCTCCTTGAGATCGCGCGAGCCCTGCAGCTTGTCGCGCTCCGCCTGCCAGCGGGCGGTCATCGCGGCGGACTGCTCCTGCAGCTGGGCGAGGTCGGCGGTGATCTTCTCCAGCCGGTCCCGGGAGGCCTGGTCGCTCTCCTTCTTCAGGGCCTCGGCCTCGATCTGCTTCTGGAGGATGTCGCGGTCGAGCTGGTCGAGCTCCTCGGGCTTGCTGTCCACCTCCATGCGCAGGCGCGAGGCGGCCTCGTCCATCAGGTCGATGGCCTTGTCGGGCAGGAAGCGGTCGGCGATGTAGCGATGCGAGAGCGTCGCGGCCGAGACCAGGGCGGCGTCGGAGATGCGCACGCCGTGGTGCACCTCGTATTTCTCCTTGATGCCGCGCAGGATCGAGATCGCGTCCTCCACCGTCGGCTCGGTCACGAAGACCGGCTGGAAGCGGCGGGCGAGGGCGGCGTCCTTCTCCACATGCTTTCTGTACTCGTCGAGCGTGGTGGCGCCGACGCAGTGAAGCTCCCCGCGCGCGAGGGCGGGCTTGAGGAGGTTGGAGGCGTCCATCGCGCCGTCGCCCTTCCCGGCGCCGACCAGCGTGTGCATCTCGTCGATGAACAGGATGATCTCGCCGTCCGAGGAGGTGACCTCGTTCAGCACGCCCTTCAGCCGCTCCTCGAACTCGCCACGGTATTTCGCGCCGGCGATCAGGGAGCCCATGTCGAGGCTGAGCAGCTTCTTGTCCTGCAGGCTCTCGGGCACGTCGCCGTTGACGATGCGCATGGCGAGGCCCTCGGCGATGGCGGTCTTGCCGACGCCGGGCTCGCCGATCAGCACGGGGTTGTTCTTGGTGCGCCGGCTGAGAACCTGGATGCAGCGGCGGATTTCCTCGTCGCGGCCGATGACCGGGTCGATCTTGCCCTCGCGGGCGGCCTCGGTCAGGTCGCGGGCGTATTTCTTCAGCGCCTCGAACTGGTCCTCGGCGCCGGCGCTGTCGGCGGTGCGGCCCTTGCGCATGTCCTCGATCGCCTTGTTGAGGGCCTGAGCGGTCACGCCGCCGTCGGCCAGCGCCTTGGAGGCGTCGGATTTCTGGATGGCGAGCGCGGTCAGCAGGCGCTCGACGGTGACGAAGCTGTCGGAGGCCTTCTTCGCGAGCTGCTCGGCCTGGTCGACGACCTGGGCGAAGGACTGGTCGAGATAGACCTGCCCGCCCTGCACCTTGGGCAGCTTGGCGACCGAAAGGTCGTTGGCCGCGCGCACCTTCTGCGCGTCGCCGCCCGCGCGCGCGATAAGGGAGGTCGCAAACCCCTGGTCGTCGTCGAGCAGGGCTTTCAGAAGGTGATCGGGGGTGAGCCGCTGATGGCTCTCGCGCATGGCGATGGTCTGGGCCGCCTGGACGAACCCGCGTGCGCGGTCGGTGAACTTTTCCAAGTTCATGTTCGCTCTCCTTTCAGCGCCGCGTCTGGGCGCCCTCGGAGAGGCCCGCCCGGCCCGGCCTGTGATATGGTTCGGTGCGCCCGCAAGGCACGCCCCGATTTCGTCCTCGATATGGGCGGGAGGAGGCGTCCTCACAAGACCTTGAGCTTGCGGTTTCGGGGGCTTGGGGGTATCGCCGGGGAAACCCGTCAGACCGAAGATCCAAGGAGCCGCGCCATGTCTGTCGCCCCCTTCCCCGCGCGCAGATCCGCGACCGGCGCGGACCCCCGCGATCGCCTGATCGTGGCGCTCGACGTGCCCGACGGGGCGAGCGCGATGGCGATGGCCGGGCGGCTGGGCGACAGCGTCACCTTCTACAAGATCGGCCTGGGGATGCTGACCACCGGCGGGCTGGCGGCGGCGATGGAGCTCAAGGACCAGGGCAAGAAGGTGTTCCTGGACATGAAGCTCTTCGACATCCCCGCCACGATCGAGCATGCGGTGCGCCGGCTGGCGGCCTTCGACCTCGATTTCCTGACCGTGCACGGCGATCCCAGCGTGGTGCGGGCCGCCGCCGCGGGGGCGGCGGGGACGAAGATGAAGATCCTCGGGGTCACGGTGCTGACCTCCTCGGACCGCGGCGACCTCGATGCGGCGCTGATCCGGGCGGGCGAGGTCTCCGAGCTGGTGGCCGAGCGCGCGGCGCGGGCCTGGGAGGCGGGGGCCGACGGGGTCATCGCCTCGGCCCAGGAGGCGGCGGCGCTGCGGGCGCTGCCGGAGAGCGCCGGGAAACTGATCGTGACGCCGGGGATCCGGCCGACGGGCGCGTCGGTGGACGACCAGAAGCGGATCTCGACGCCGGGGGCCGCGGTAGGGGCCGGGGCGGATCATATCGTGGTGGGGCGCCCGGTCTGGCAGGCCGACGACCCCGCCGCGGCGGCGCGCGCCATCCAGGCCGAATTGCCCTGAGGCGGGCGGAGCCTCGCGAGGCGGGGCTCGCTCGGGCGTCGCGCTGCGCGCGGGAGGTCGCTTCCGGACTCACCAGGGAACAAGGCCGCGCCTGTTCCCCGGAGCCGTCCATCGCTGAAGATGCCTGAGCGACTCGGCCGGAGGGGTCAAGGACAAGCCCGGCTGCGCCGGGTCGCTGCGCGATCCTTGACCCCTCCGGCCGAGTCGCTCTGATCGGCATCAGCGATGGACGGCTCCGGGGAACAGGCGCTCCGCGAGGGGTGTCGGCGTGGCGCCGGGCGCTCAGCCGGCCAGGGCGGCCTGGAATTCGCGCCACTCGCCCGCCGACATGCCGCTGGTGTCCTGGGTGACCTGCTCGCCGGCCAGCATGCGGCGCAGGCAGGCCATGGCGGAGGAGGAGAACTGCACGGCGCCGAGGCGGTATTCCTCGAAGGCCTCGTAGGCCGCGGGGACCCAGGCCCTGGCGATCTCGCAGATCACGTCGGCGTAGACGCGGATCTCGTATTGCGCGTGCGGGTCCGCGCGCAGGCGCAGGAAGTGGAACAGGTTGTGCAGGTCCACCTTCCAGTACCACTGCGTGTAGACGTTCGCGGTCAGGTTCATCCGCGCAAGCTCGCGCGCGAGACCGGCTCGCGCCTCGTCCACCGGCGACCCGTCCGGGCCTTCGTTCAGCATCCACTGGTAGTTGTCGTAGCCGCGCGAGGAGTCCTCGCGCAGCAGGCGCAGCACCGTCTCCGCCTCCTGACCCTGCAGGACCGAGCCGCGGCCCTGGCGGTTGGCGCGGCTCTGGGCGGCCAGCTGCTCGGGCTGGGGGATGTAGAACTCGCGGTCCAGGATCGAGTAGCGGGCCGAGTATTCGTTCACGTTCGCGGTGCGGTGGCGGATCCACTGGCGGGCCACGAAGATCGGCAGCTTCACATGCAGCTTGATCTCGCACATCTCGAACGGCGTGGAGTGCCAGTGCCGCATCAGGTAGCGGATCAGCCCGCGGTCGTCGCGCGCCTTGCGGGTGCCCGCGCCGTAGCTGACGCGCGCCGCCTGGACGATGGCCGCGTCGTCGCCCATGTAGTCCACCACCCGCACGAAGCCGTGGTCCAGAACCGGGAGCGCGGAATACATCTGCGCCTCGATCCCCTCGGACACCGGGCGCAGGGTCGGGCGCGACTCGCTGCGCGCGGCGTCGATTTCGGCCTGTTGTTCCGGGCTGAGAGTCATAAGTTGTCCCCGAGGCTGACGGCGGGCGGCGGCGACGTGCCGAGTCGCGGATATCCATATCTTGCGCCCAACGCAGAAGGAACCCCTAGATGAAGATCAAATACCTCCACACCATGGTCCGCGTTAAGGATATAGAAGCCTCAAAGGCGTTCTACTGCGACCTGCTGGGCCTGACGGAGGTGCGCCGCATCGACAATGAGGCCGGCAAGTTCACGCTGGTGTTCCTGGCCCCGCCGGGACAGGAGGAGGCGCAGGTGGAGCTGACCTGGAACTGGGGCTCGGACGAGGACTACGGCTCCGGCCGCAACTTCGGCCACCTCGCCTACGAGGTCGAGGACATCTATGCGATGTGCGAGAAGCTCCAGGCCGCCGGCGTGACCATCAACCGCCCCCCGCGCGAGGGCCGCATGGCCTTCGTCAAGAGCCCCGACGGCGTCTCGGTCGAGCTGCTTCAGATGGGCGACCCCAAGCCGGTCCAGGAGCCCTGGGCCAGCATGGAGAACACCGGAACCTGGTGACCTGCCGATGACAAGCGCCCTGCCTCGCCTCGCCGCCCTGATCTCCTTCGCCGGAAGGGGAACGCCGCTCGAACGCGGAACCGGGCGGCGGAGGCGAAGCAGGGGCGCCCCGGCGCTCGCGGCTCTGGTCGCGGGCGCATGGATCTTCGGGGCGGGCCCGGCCTCGGCCGCCTGCGCGCTGGGGCTGGCGCTGGCGCTGGACGTCTCCTCCTCGGTGGACGAGGGGGAATATGCGCTGCAGGCGCAGGGGCTGGCCGACGCGCTCGAGGACCCCGACGTGAAGGAGGCGCTGCTCGACCCCGGCACGGGCGAGGTGCGCATCGCCGTCTACGAATGGTCCGGCCGCTGGCAACATGCGCTGGTCGCCGACTGGCGGCCGATGACCACGCCCCAGGCCATCGACGAGCTGGCCGCCCGGGTGCGTTTCGCGGCGCGCAGCCATTCGGACTATCCCACCGCGCTCGGCCACGCCATCGGCTTCGCGGCGCGCCTGCTGGAGGATGTGCGGGACTGCGAGCGGCGGGTGCTGGACGTCTCCGGCGACGGCGCCAACAACGACGGCTACGAGCCGACGACGGCCTATTCCAGCTTTCCGATGGACGACGTGACGGTGAACGCGCTGGTGGTCGGCGGCGTCGCGCGCCCGCAGCTGGTGCGCTATTTCGAGACGATGGTGATCCGCGGCGTCGGCGCCTTCACCGAGGTCGCCGAGGATTACGGCGACTACGCCCGCGCCATGAAGCGCAAGCTGCTGCGCGAGATCCGCCCCCCCATGGCCATCGGCGCGCTGGAGACGCCGACGCCCGAGACCCAACCGCCCGGCTGAGGCGGAAGACCAGGACCCGAGGGAGAGCCCATGCAGGACGCGAACTGCGCGCCCGACGCCCCGCCGCGGACCGATCCGGGGCGCGAGTCCTTCCACCTCCACGGCCTGCATGTGGACCTGCACGGGCCCCTCGCGCCCTCGGACGCCCCTCCGCTGCTGCTGATCCACGGCTTCATGGCGAGCCGCGCGCAATGGCACGGCAACCGCGACCGCCTCTCGCGTCGCCGCCGGGTGGCGGTGGTGGAGCTGCTGGGGCACGGCCGCTCCCACGCCCCCGACGACCGCGGGGCCTACGAGATCGCGCGCTATGTCGAGACGCTGGAGGCGCTGCGCGAGCGGCTGGGCGTGCGGCGCTGGCATGTCTGCGGGCAGAGCCTGGGGGCCGGGGTCTCGGTCGCCTATGTGCTGGCCAGGCCCGAGGCGGCGATCGCGCATGCCTTCACCAACTCCGGCGCGGTGATGACCCACCCCGACGACACGGCCAAGGTGCGGGAGCGGCGCGAGACCGCCGCCCAGATCCGCGCCGGCGGTCGCGAGAAGCTGCCCGAGGCCCGGGTTCACCCCGCCAGGGCCACCCGCTACCCGCCCGAGACCAAGGCCCGCCTGATGGCCGACGCCGCCCTGCTGGACCCCGAGGCGATGGCCCGCGCCATGGAGATCACCGTGGCCGGAACCGCCGCGATGCACCGGCTTCACGAACTGCGCCTGCCGACCCTGCTGATCAACGGCCGCTGGGAGAAACGCTTCCAGGCCCACCTGCCCGCCCTTCGCGCCGGCATCCCTCACCTGGAGGTGGTGGACCTGGAGGGCGGCCACTCGATCAACGCCGAGCAGCCGGAGGGGTTCGACGCCGCCCTCGAAGCCTTCCTCGACCGTCACCCCGGGCCTTGAGGCTGTCGGACGACGACCTCGCCCGACTGCGCGCGGCCCTGGCCGACCGGCCGCCGGGCGAATTCCACCTGCCCGAGATCTGGGGCGATGGCTGGGACCGGCTGTGGATCGGGGAGCGGGTGCAGGCGGGCCACGCCTTCCTTGACGCGGTGCGGGCCGGGCGGCTCGCGGGCGTCGAGGATACCGGGCGCAAGGCCGGGGGCGGGCGGGTCTATGCCTGGCGGGGCGGGTAGCGCCCCCCTACAACGACGAGCGGGCGGCGACAGGCCCCGGGTCGGGCCCGGGGCGCCTGCGGGGCCGGCCGGGGCGCCGAAAGGACCCGTCGTCGCGCCGCCCCCATATCTCGCGGTTTTTGCGCTGCACCTGTCCAGATACGGGTCATGCCGCCACGCCGCCCATTGAATTCCCGCCCCGCGGCGCGCGATACTGCGCGCTCAACGAACACGAACCGAGCAGGACCCCGCCATGGCCGAGCCCGCGCGCAAGACCGCCGGCAAGACTGCGGGCGAAGACCTCTTCGCCTCCAACGACGCCGCCGAGTCCTACGACGCCTCCTCGATCGAGGTGCTCGAGGGGCTGGAGCCGGTCCGCAAGCGCCCCGGCATGTATGTCGGCGGCACCGACGAGCGCGCGCTGCATCACCTGGTCGCCGAGGTGCTCGACAACTCGATGGACGAGGCCGTCGCCGGCCACGCCTCGCGCATCGAGATGGAGCTCGCCGCCGACGGGACCTGCACGATCCGCGACAACGGCCGCGGCATTCCCGTCGATCCCCACCCCCGCTTCCCCGACAAGTCGGCGCTGGAGGTGATCCTGTGCACGCTGCACGCGGGCGGCAAGTTCGGCGGCAAGGCCTACCAGACCTCGGGCGGCCTGCACGGGGTGGGCATCTCGGTGGTCAACGCGCTCTCGGACGCGGTGACGGTCGAGGTGGCGCGCAACAAGCTGCTGTGGCGGCAGTCCTTCTCCAAGGGCAAGCCGCTGGGCCCGGTCGAGCAGGCGGGCCAGGCCCCCAACCGCCGCGGCACCACCGTCAGCTTCCACCCGGACCCGGAGATTTTCGGGCCCCGCGCCATGCTCAAGCCCGCGCGGCTGATGAAGATGGCGCGCTCGAAGGCCTACCTGTTCTCGGGCGTCGAGATCCGCTGGAAATGCGATCCCGCGATGCTCAAGGACGGCGACGACACGCCGGCCGAGGCGGTCTTCCACTTCCCCGGCGGGCTCGCCGACTACCTCGCGGAAAGCCTCGCCGGCGCGCCCTGCTGCGCCGACCAGCCCTTCGCGGGCAAGGTGGACTTCGTCGAGAAATACGGCGCCGACACCCCCGGCTCGGTCGAGTGGGCGGTGAACTGGACGCCGGCGCGCGACGGCTTCGTCTCCTCCTACTGCAACACCGTGCCGACGCCCGAGGGCGGCACCCATGAGCAGGGTTTCTGGGCCGCCGTGCTCAAGGGCCTGCGGGCCTACGGCGAGCTCGCCTCGGTGAAGAAGGCCGCGATGCTGACGCGCGAGGACGTGCAGGGCGCCGCCTGCGCGATGATCTCGATCTTCATCCGCGAGCCCGAGTTCGTCGGCCAGACCAAGGACCGCCTCGCCACCACCGAGGCCGCGCGGCTCGCCGAGGGCGCGGTGCGCGACCGCTTCGACACCTGGCTGGCGGCCGATCCCAAGCGGGCCGGCGCGATCCTCGACTTCGCCCTGCTGCGCGCCGAGGAGCGCGTGCGCCGTCGGCAGGAAAAGGAGACCCAGCGCAAGACCGCCACCAAGAAGCTGCGCCTGCCCGGCAAGCTCGCGGACTGCTCGGACAACGCGCGCAACAACTCCGAGATCTTCCTGGTCGAGGGCGACAGCGCCGGCGGCTCGGCCAAGCAGGCGCGCAACCGCAAGACCCAGGCCGTGCTGCCGCTGCGGGGCAAGATCCTCAACGTGGCCAACGCCTCGGTCGAGAAACTGGCCCAGAACCAGGAGCTGCAGGACCTGTGCCAGGCGCTCGGCGTCAACCCCGGCTCGCGCTTCAACCTCGAGGATCTGCGCTATGAGCGCGTGATCATCATGACCGACGCGGACGTCGACGGGGCGCATATCGCCTCCCTGCTGATGACCTTCTTCTTCCGGCAGATGCGCCCGCTGGTGGATGCCGGCCGGCTGTTCCTGGCCGCGCCGCCGCTCTACCGGATGACGCAGGGGGGCCGGACCCTCTATGCCCGCGACGACGCCCACCGCGAGGAGCTGATCGAGACGGTGTTCTCCAAGGGCCGCGGCAAGGTCGAGGTGGGCCGCTTCAAGGGCCTGGGCGAGATGATGCCCCGGCAGCTGAAGGAGACCACGATGGACCCGACCACCCGGACCCTGATCCGGGTGACCATCGACGAGGACGAGCCCGGCGAACAGGGCGAGACCTCGGCCCTGGTGGAGCGCCTTATGGGCCGCAAGGCCGAGCTGCGCTTCCAGTTCATCCAGGAGAACGCCCGCTTCGCCGAGGACCTGGATGTCTGATCCCCGCCCAGCCCCCTGCGGGCGGCGCGCGCGGGCCGCGTCGCTGTTGGCGGCGGGGCTGGCGGCCGGCCTGCTGGCGGGCTGCGACGGAGAGGCGGCGGACGTCGAGATCTTCGCGGTCGAGCTGCGTCCGGAATACGACCATGCCCACCTGAAGCCCGGCCGGGTGGCGGTCGAGGCGCACAACGCCCCCCTGCCCGGCATGACCGCGGCCGAGGTCCCCGGCCTGTTCCGCATGCCCGCGGGCCTGCCCGAGTCGCTGGACCTGCCCGCCGTCGCGCCCGGCGGCTGGGCCCGTTCGGAGCATGGTCGGCTGCTGCGCCTGGCGATCCTGTTCAACGTCGAGGTCCCGCCCAAGGCCGATGCGCTCTGCGCCGCCGAGGCGCCGATCGCCGCCCCGCCCCCGCCCGAGGACCGCTTCGAGGCGCTGCTGGCGCTGTGCCTGCGCGACGAGGCGCTGGCCAGCGGGCGGATCCGGGCGCGCCGCTCGGGCGATCTCGACGCGGAATGGGTCGCGCAGACGCTGGGCGACCTGCTGGACGCGGTGCTGCGTCCCGGCGCGCCGGCCGGGTCCTCCGCAGCCTCGCCGCGCCCCCAGCCGGAAGGAGACGCCGCCGATGCGCCGGCCCCGACCTGACCGCCGCGTCGTCCCGCTCGCCGCGCTCGTCGCCTTGCTGGCCGCGGCCGGCTGCGCCGGGGGGCCCGGGGACGGGCGCTACACCTCGGTCACCACGCCGATGCACGACACCGCCTACGACCCGCGGCAGATCTTCAACGGCGTGCCGATGCCGCTGGAGGTGCACGGGACGCCGCCGGACGGGTCCTCGGCCGCGCAGGTGGCCGCGGGGATGACCCTGCCGGCGCGCTTCGGCTCCAGCCCGTTCGTGCTGGGCGAGGACCTGGCGGACGAGACCCGGATCGTGGTGGCCTTCTCGCCGGCCAACCGTCTCGACGGCTGCCGCCGCCCCGCGGTGACCGGCGCGTCGCGCGCCGACGGGGCGCAGGAGGCGCTGGTCGCCTATTGCCGCGGCGGGCGGGAGCTCAGCTCGGCGCTGGTGCGCAGCACCGCCACCCGGGGGCCGGGCGACGCGGGCTTCGCGCAGGCGATGGCCCACGCCTTCCAGACCCTTCTGCCCAGCCGCGGCCCCAACGAGCAGGGCGAGCGGCGCCGCCCGCGCCGCTGACGCCCCGCCGCTGATGCCCCGCCGGCGGCGTCCTCGGCCCGCCGCGCGCAGGATCCCGAGGCTGCGCCGGCCTGCACCCTCGGCGGCCACGGGCGGTCATGCCCCGACCCGGGCGCCCCGGCCCCTGCCCCTTGCGGAGGCTGCGCCCGCCTCCGCATCGCCGGCAGGCGCCCCGGACACACCGCGGAGCGCATCGCCGGCCTCGCCCATTCGGCCGCGCCGGTCGCGTCCGCATCCACTCACCCGCGCCGCGGCGTCCCGCCGAGAGGCTGCCCCCCCGCCGCGCCGGTCGCGTCCGGGGCCGAGGGGGTCCGCGACGCGCCCCCGCCGGGGGGCCGGCTCGTGGCCGATCGAAACTCGGAGTTGCCGTTTGGATCAAGACGGCCGATGATCGTCCCGACTCCGTCGTCGGCGATCGCGAGCAGCGTCTCGCCCGCCGCGTCCCCTTCCTCGGCGAGGTCGCATCCGGTCGTCGCAAGGCGACCCCCCTGAGGGAACGGTGGTCCCGAAGGCGACGTCGTCTTGCCGATGCCCGGCCGGCGTCTTCCGGACCCCCGGCGGCACGCACGGGACAGACATGGCTTCAACCTGCTTCATTCATCGCCTCTGCGCGACGTCTCCGGCCGCGCGCCTCCGGCGCTCGCCCTCCCCTCCGGCATGGGCGGGATCGGGATGATGGACGGCGCGCGAACCGGCGGAGGCCGCGGAGACGACGACAACGGCGGCGGCGGCCGCTCGCTGGCGCAGGCGGCGGCGGCGCTGCTGGGCCGGCGCGCGGTCCGCTCGCGGCGCATCCCGGGCGGCGACCTGAGCCGGGTGGCGTTCGTCACCCTCGACGACGGGCGCGAGATCGTGGCCAAGACCGGCCCCGCCCCCCCGACCGAGGCCCGCATGCTCGACGCCCTGCGCGCCGCCGGGGCCCCGACGCCGCGGGTGCTGGCGACCTCCGAGGCGGTGCTGGCGCTGGAGAGCCTGCCCGAGAACGGCGGCTTCTCCCCCGCCGGCTGGCGGGAGCTGGGCGAGATCCTGCGCCGGGTGCACGCCACCCCCGGCCCGGCCTACGGCTGGCCCGAGCCCTATGCCTTCGGCGAGGTGGCGATCCCGCCCAACGCCGACCCCGCGCTGGACTGGCCCGGCTTCTGGGGCGAGCTGCGCCTGCTGTCGGAGCTCGACCGCCTGCCCCCCGACATCGCCTGCCGGCTGGAGGGGCTGGCCGCGGACCTGCCGAACCGGCTGCCCGCCCGCCCCCTGCCCGGCCTGCGCCACGGCGACCTGTGGAGCGGCAACCTGCTCTCGGCCGGGGGGCGGCTGACCGGCCTGGTCGACCCCGCCTGCGCCCATGGCGACGGGGAGGCGGACCTCGTCATGCTGACCCTGTTCGGCGCCCCCGACCCCGCGTTCTTCGAGGGCTACGGCCCCCTCGCCCCCGGCGCGGCGGAGCGCGCGCCGATCTACCAGCTCTGGCCCGCCATCGTGCACCTGCGCCTGTTCGGCGGCGGCTATCATGGGCTGGTCGAGCAGCTTCTCGACCAGTCGGGCGCCTAGCGCACCTTGCGCCGGATCGCGCGCAGCATCAGCCACACGGCGGCGAACACCCCCGCCGCGAGGCCCGCCGAGAGCCAGCTCTTGTCGACCCCCGCAGCCTTCGCCGCGGGCGCCAGCAGGTAGCCCAGCAGGCTGACGGCGTAGTAGCTGATCGCCACCACCGACAGCCCCTCGACTGTGTGCTGGAGGCGCAGCTGCAGGTCCGCCCGACGGTCCATCGAGGCCAGCAGCGCCTGGTTCTGGGCGGATCGCTCGACATCCACCCGGGTGCGCAGCAGCTCGGCCGCGCGGGCCGCGCGCTCGGCCATCTGGCCGATGCGCCGGTCGGCGGACTGGGCGGTGCGCATGGCGGGGTCGAAGCGGCGCTGCATGAACTCGCCGATGGTCTGGCGGCCGCGGAAGCGGTCCTCGCGCAGGGCCTCGATGCGCTGGGCGACGATCGCCTCGTAGGCCCAGGTGGCGCCGAAGCGGAACGAGTGGCGGGCGGCCAGCGCCTCCAGTTCCGCCGAGATCGCCAGCAGGTCGTGCAGCGTCTCCTCCGCCCCGCGCCCGTCGTCGGACATCGAGGCGACCAGCGTGGACAGCCGCGGGTCCAGCGCGTTCAGGGTCGCCGTCAGCTCCCGCGCGCGGGCGAGGCCGAGCATGGCCATGGCCCGGTAGATCTCGATCTCGACGAGCTGGTGGACGATGCGGCCGACGCGGCGCTCGCCCACGCCCTCGCGCACGAAGACCGCGAGGCGCATGAAGCCCGCCGGATCCAGGCGGAAGTCGCTCGCCACCGCCGCGTCCCCGCCCAGCGCCCAGGAGACGGCGAGGCTGTCGGGGCTGAGCCACGCCTCCAGCCGCTCCACCACGCCGGCCTCGCCGTCCTCGGGCAGCGGTTCCACGCGGACCTGCACGGCGGCGATGCGGCGGCCCGGGGCGGCCTCCTGCCAGGCTGCGGGGAAGACTTCCGCGTCGGCGGGGTCGAAGGCGCGGGCCGAGGGGCCGTCGGTGAAGGCGGCGTAGGTGACGAACTCGGTATGGCTCTCCCATTTCAGGGTGGCGCGCCCCATCGGGGTGGTGAAATGCCCCACGCCGTCGGCCGGCGCCTGGCCGCCCTGGGCCGAGACCAGGGCGCGAAGCTGGGCGATGTCGTCGGCCCGGTCGCGCCGGGCCGCGTCCTCCGGCGGCAACAGCGCCAGATAGACGGCCCGGCACGGCGCGCGCAGCGTCGGGAACGGGCGCGCGTGCAGCTCGTTCACCATCTCCTGGCGCCGCGGATGATCCTCGGCCATGCCCCCTGCCTCCGGTCAGCGAATTCACTTGCGCAATAATGTTGCGCAAAACCCGCCGCGCAATGAGGCGAATTGCGCGCACGCACCGCCGCTTCCCCGCGGCGGCCGGACGGACTAGGGTCTGGCCAAGGAGGATCGGCATGGTCAGCGCAACGCCCCAGGGCCCCGAGGCGGGGGCCTCCGGTCTGACCGACGCGGCCTGGATGGACGTGCTGCAGGCGGTCGACCGCACCTATGCCGAACTGGTGGACTACCAGGAGCAGCTCGAGCGTCAGAACGCCGAGACCGCGATGCTGCGCCGGTTCATGGAGTCGGTGCTGGGCTCGGTCTCCGACGCGCTGATCGTGGTGGACCGCCAGGCGCGGGTGGAGGAGGCGAGCCGCTCGCTCTCGGTCCTGCTGGGGCGCGAGCGGGAGCAGACCCTCGGCCGCCCCCTCGCCGAGCTCCTGCCGGAGACGAGCCGCGCGCCGCTGGCCCGGGTGATCGAGCAGGTGATCGCCGCCCGCCGCCCCGACACGGTGGAGGCCGACCTGCTGACCGCCGACGGCCCGGCGCCCTTCGAGTTCTCGGTGACGCCCCGCCTCGACGAGCGCGGCCGCGGCGTCGGCGCGGTGCTCACCGGCCGCCCGCTGGGCGAGCTGCGCCGGGCCTATGCGGAACTGGAGGACTCCCACCGCCAGATGCAGCTGACCCAGGCCCATCTGGTGCGCTCGGAGAAGCTGGCGTCCCTGGGCCGCCTGCTGGCCGGCGTGGCGCATGAGCTCAACAACCCGATCAGCTTCGTCTACGCCAACGCCCATGCCCTTGAAAAATACGCCACCCGCTTCGAGACCTATTTCGAGCGCGTCCAGGCCGGCGCCAGCCGCGAGGAGCTGATCGCCCTGCGCGCCGACCTGAAGCTGGACCGGGAGCTGCGCAACCTGCGCGCCGCCATCCAGGGGGCCCGCGACGGGGCCGAGCGGGTGCGCGACATCGTGGCGGACCTGCGCCGCCTCTCGGCCGACGGGGCGGGGGAGCGCACGCTCTTCGACCTCGCCGACACCGCGCGCACCGCCGTCTCGTGGGTCGAGCGCGGCGTGCGCCCCGGCGCGGCCGCGGTGTTCGAGGCGGACGGGCCGGTGCCCGCGCTCGGCCGCGCGGGGCACATCCAGCAGGTGGTGATGAACCTCGTCCAGAACGCCTTCGACGCCGCCGGCGAGGGCGCGGTGCGGGTCAGCGTGCGCACCGAGGCCGACCGCGCCGTGCTGGACGTCTCCGACGACGGCCCCGGCGTGCCCGAGGACCTCCACCACGCCATCTTCGACCCGTTCTTCACCACCAAGGCGGTGGGCAAGGGCACCGGCCTCGGCCTCGCCATCTCGGCCAAGATCGCCGAGGAGCATGGCGGGCGCCTGTCGCTGGAGCCCTCGCAGACCGGCGCCCGTTTCCGCCTCGACCTGCCCGCGCGCGCCGACGTCATCGGAGACGGCCCATGAACCTGCTCTGGCTCCAGTCCGCCGGCTGCGGCGGCTGCACCATGTCGCTGCTCTGCGCCGAAGGCCCCAACGCGCTGGAGCTGCTGGAGGGCGCGGGCGTCGACCTGCTCTGGCACCCCACCGTCAGCCAGGCCTCCGGCCACGAGGTGCGCGAGCTGCTGGCCCGGATCCTGGCGGGCGAGATCCCGCTGGACATCCTCTGCGTCGAGGGCGCCGTTCCCCGCGGTCCGCGCGGCACTGGGCGGTATCACATGCTGGCGGGCACCGGCCGGGCGATGCTGGACTGGGTGCGCGACCTCTCCTCCATCGCCCGCCACGTCGTCGCCGTGGGCACCTGCGCGACTTACGGCGGGATCACCACGGCGGGGGAAAACCCCTCGGATTCCGCGGGCCTGCAATACGAGGGGCGCCACAGGGGCGGCATCCTGCCCGCCGACTTCCGCGCCCGCGGCGGCCTGCCGGTGATCAACGTCGCCGGCTGCCCCACCCATCCCGACTGGGTGACCGAAACGCTGCTGATGCTGGCCTCCGGCGCCCTGACGGAGGGCGACCTCGACGCCCTCGCCCGCCCCCTCTTCTATGCCGAGCACCTGGTCCACCACGGCTGCTCGCGCAACGAGTTCTACGAATACAAGGCCAGCGCCGAGCAGCTCTCCGACCTCGGCTGCATGATGGAGCACCTGGGCTGCGTCGGCACCCAGGCCGTGGGCGACTGCAACATCCGCCCCTGGAACGGCCTCGGCTCCTGCACGTCGGGCGGCTACCCCTGCATCGCCTGCACCGCGCCGGAGTTCGAGGAACCCCGCCACGCCTTCACCGAGACGCCGAAGGTCGCCGGCATCCCCGTCGGCCTGCCCTCGGACATGCCGAAAGCCTGGTTCATGGCGCTGGCCTCGCTGTCGAAGGCCGCGACGCCGAAGCGGATCGCCGCCAACGCCACCGCCCCCCGCGTCGCCGTGCCCCCCACCCTGCGGGGCCGCAAATCGTGACCACGCTGCTCGCCGGACCGTTCAACCGGGTCGAGGGCGACCTGGAGATCTCGCTCGACATCGAGGACGGCCGGGTGACCGCGGCCCGGGTGAACTCGCCGCTGTATCGCGGGTTCGAGCGGATGCTGATCGGCAAGGATCCCCGCGACGCGCTGACCATCACGCCGCGGATCTGCGGGATCTGCTCGATCTCCCAGTCCGCCGCCGCCGCGCTGGCGCTGGCGGATCTGGCGGGGGCCGAGCCCGCCCCCATGGGCGCCCTGGCCGCCCGCCTGCTGCACGCGGTCGAGAACGTCTCGGACCACCTGACCCACTTCAACGTCTTCTTCATGCCGGACTTCGCCCGGCCCGAATACGCCGCCCGCCCCTGGCACCCGCGCGCCGTCGAGCGCTTCACCGCCGCCCAGGGCGGCGCGGTGCGCGCCGCCATCGAGGCCCGCGCGCGGCTGATGCACATCGTGGGCCTGCTGGGCGGCAAGTGGCCCCACACGCTTGCCATCCAGCCCGGCGGCGCCACTCGCGCGCCGACGCTGCGCGACCGCATCCGCATCGAGGCCGACCTGCGCGCCTTCCGCAAATACCTCGAAACCCAGCTCTTCGGCGCCGAGATCGAGGCTTTCGCGACGCTCTCCAAGCCGGAGGACCTCGCCGCCTGGTCCACCGGCGACGCCGCCCTGTTCCTGGAGATCGCCGAGGATCTGTCGCTGGCCGACCTCGGCCACGGCGAGGGCCGGTTCCTCAGCTTCGGCGCCTACCCCGGCCCCGACGGCCCCGCCTTCGCCCGCGGAACCTGGAGCCCCGAGGGCCCGGCCCCCCTGGACCCCTCGCAGATCGTCGAGGACGTCTCTCACGCCTGGATGCTCGGCCCCGCCGCCCATCCCTCCGCCGGCGACACCACCCCTGACGAGGAGATGCGCGAGACCGCCTACTCCTGGTGCAAGGCCCCCCGCCTTGGCGGAAAGACCTACGAAACTGGCGCCCTCGCCCGCCAGGCCGTCCACGGCCACCCGCTGGCCCGCGCCCTCGCCGCCCGCGGCGGAGACGTCCACGCCCGCGTCGCAGGCCGCCTGCTGGAGATCGCCCTCACCCAGCTGCTGATGGAGGACTGGGCCCGCCGCCTCGACCCCGCCGCTCCCTGCATGCGCCATGTCCGCCTGCCGGACGCGGGCGAGGGCGCGGGCCTGGTCGAGGCCGCCCGCGGCGCGCTCGGCCACTGGATCCGCGTCGAGGACGGCCGCATCGCCGGCTACCAGATCGTGGCTCCCACCACCTGGAATTTCTCGCCGCGCGACGCCTTCGGCACGCCCGGCCCCTGCGAGGCGGCGCTGGTCGGGGCCTCTGCACCCGCGGACCAGCCCACGCCGCTCGCCGTCCAGCATATCGTGCGCAGCTTCGACCCCTGCATGGTCTGCACGGTCCACTGAGGTGGGCGCCCGCCGCATCCGCGTCCGCGGCCAGGTGCAGGGCGTCGGCTTCCGCCCGTTCGTCTGGCAGCTCGCCCGTCGGCTGGGCATCGCCGGCGAGGTCCTCAACGACCCCGAGGGCGTGCTGATCCTGGCCCATGGCCCCGCCCTCGATGCCTTCGAGGCGGCGCTGGTCGCCGAGGCCCCGCCGCTCGCCCGCGTCGACGCGGTGGAAAGCGCGCCCCACGTCTTCCCCTCTCCGCCGAGCGAGTTCCGCATCGCCCCCAGCCGCGGCGCCGGCGCCGAGACCCGCGTCGCCCCCGACGCCGCCACCTGCCCGGCCTGCCTCTCGGAAATCCGCTTCCCCGGCCGCCGGCAGGGCTACGCCTTCACCAACTGCACCCACTGCGGCCCGCGCTTCACGATCCTGCGCGCCCTTCCCTACGACCGCGCGAAGACCACCATGGCCGCCTTCCCGATGTGCGAGGCCTGCCGCGCCGAATACGAGAACCCCGCCGACCGCCGCTTCCACGCCCAACCCATCGCCTGCCCCGACTGCGGCCCCCGCCTGTCGCTGGAGGCCCAGGGCCGCCCCCTCCCCGGCGACCCCATCGACGAGACCGCCCGCCTCCTGCGCGAGGGCCGGATCGTCGCGATCAAGGCGCTGGGCGGCTTCCACCTCGCCTGCGACGCCGCCAACCCCGCCGCCCTGCGAACCCTGCGGGACCGCAAGCGCCGCCCTGCCAAACCCTTCGCGCTGATGGGCGCGCTGGACACCATCCGCCGCCATTCCCACGTATCCGAGGCCGAGGCGGAGCTGCTGATGGACCCGGCCGCGCCTGTCGTGCTGCTCTCGATCCTCGGGCACGGCCTCGCCCCCCTGCCCGCCGAGGTCGCGCCCGGCATGTCGAGCCTCGGCTGGATGCTGCCCGCGACGCCCCTCCACCACCTGCTGCTGGACGCCTTCGGGGGCCCGCTGGTGATGACCTCGGGCAATCTCTCGGGCGAGCCGCAGGCGATCGGCGACGCCGAGGCGCGCGAGACGCTGGGCGCCCTCGCCGACGCCTTCCTGCTGCATGACCGCGAGATCGCCCGTCGCCTCGACGACGGGGTGGAGCGGATGACGGCCCTCGGCCCGATGACCCTGCGCCGCGCCCGGGGTCGCGCGCCCGGCACGCTGCCGCTGCCGCCGGGGTTCGAGACCGCGCCCCAGACCATCGCCTGCGGCGGCCAGCTGAAATCCGCGATCTGCCTGACCAAGACTGGACAGGCGCTGCTGAGCCACCATCTCGGCGACCTCGACGACGCGCTGACCTGGGACGAGTTCCGCCGCGCCGACGCGGATATGGCGGAGCTCTTCGACCATCGCCCCGCCGTGGTCGCCTGCGACCTCCACCCCGACTTCCGCGCCTCCCGCCACGCCGCCGCGCGGGCGGAGGCGGAGGGGCTGCCCCTCCACCCCGTCCAGCACCACCACGCCCACCTCGCCGCCTGTCTGGGCGAGAACGCCCACCCGCTCGACGCCCTGCCCGTGGCAGGGATCGTCCTCGACGGGCTGGGCCTTGGCGAGGACGGCACGGTCTGGGGCGGCGAGATCCTGCTCGGCGACTATCGCGGGTTCCAGCGCATCGCCCACCTGCGCCCCGCCCCCCTGCCCGGCGGCGACCGCGCCCAGCGGGAGCCGTGGCGCAACCTGCTGATGCGGCTCGACCAGGCGGGGATGGAGGGGGTGGCGGAGGAGCTGCTCGATGCCCACCCCATCGCGCTGCTGCGGCAGGCGGCGGAGCGGGGGGTGAACGCCCCGCTCTCCTCCTCCGCCGGCCGGCTCTTCGATGCCTTCGCCGCCGCGCTGGGGCTGGTGGAGGGCGCGCAGTCCTACGAGGGAGAGGCGGCGATGCGGCTCGAGGCGCTGGCCCTGCGCGCCCCCGCAGAGGCCGCCCGGCCCTACCCGTTCGGGCGGATCGGAGACCAGATCGACCCCGCGCCGATGTTCGAGGCCTGGCTGGGGGATCGCGAGACCGGCGCCTCGCCAGCCGCCATGGCGATGCGCTTCCATGCGGGCCTCGCAAACGCCTTCGCGGCGCCGGCGCGGGCGCTGGTGGAAAGCGGGCGGGCCGCGGCCGTTGCGCTGACCGGCGGCTGCTTCCAGAACGCCCTGCTGCTGGAACTGACGGCGGGGGCGCTGGAGGGGGTTCCGGTGCTGGTGCATCGCAGCGTGCCGGCCAACGATGGGGGACTCGCTTTCGGGCAGGCGCTGGTCGCCGCGGCGCGGGCGCTGGGCGGCGGATCGGAAAGCGGCTGACCACCCGCCGCAGCCGGCCGGTCGCCACGTGACCGGGCCTGCCGCCGACACGCTCCGCCGGACCGGCGCCATCCCCCTGATCTCACGACGAAAACCGCCCCTCCGACGCCATCGCGCAAAGAGGCCTGCATCGCGTTGAACCGCCCCCTCCCCCCGCTGCATTCCACGGTATGCGAAACCGCGGTCAGCGCGGCGCCCGGACAGGGGAGGACGTCTTGGAACCGATCGAGACCTTCTACGAGGTCATGCGCAAGCAGGGGATCACCCGGCGCAGCTTCATGAAATACTGCTCGCTGACCGCCTCGGCGCTCGGCCTCGGGCCGGCCTTCGTGCCGAAGATCGCCCACGCGATGGAGACCAAGCCCCGCACCCCGGTGATCTGGGTGAACGGGCTGGAGTGCACCTGCTGCTCGGAGTCCTTCATCCGCGGCGCGCATCCGCTGGCCAAGGACGTGGTCCTGTCGATGATCTCGCTGGACTACCAGCACACGCTGATGGCCGCCGCCGGCCACCACGCCGAGGCCGCGCTGGAAGAGACCATCCGGAAATACAAGGGCGAGTACATCCTCGCCGTGGAAGGCAACCCGCCCCTGAACGAGGACGGGATGTTCTGCATCGTCGGAGGAAAACCCTTCGTCGAGCAGCTGCGCCATGCCGCCAAGGACGCCAAGGCGATCATCTCCTGGGGGGCCTGCGCCTCCTACGGCTGCGTGCAGGCGGCGAAGCCCAACCCCACCCAGGCGACGCCGGTCCACAAGGTCATCACCGACAAGCCGATCATCAAGGTGCCGGGCTGCCCGCCCATCGCCGAGGTGATGA
>CAXGVP010000004.1:0-21739 GCA_964013055.1 uncultured Albimonas sp. | reverse complement strand
CGTTGACCATGTATTCCACGCTGTCGGCGATCAGCTCGCGCGAGGGCAGGGAATAGAGCATCCCGTCGTGGCCCATCGCGATGCCGTCGTCGACGGCGATGGTGTTGAATTCCTTGGCCACGCCGCCCGCCGCCTCGACCTCGCGCGCCACCAGCTGGCCGAGGTCCTTGAGGTGCACGTGCCCCGGCACGAACTGGGTGAAGGAGTTGACGATGGCGATGATCGGCTTGCCGAAATCGTCGTCCGTCATCCCCGTGGCGCGCCAGAGGCCGCGCGCCCCGGCCATGTTGCGTCCATGCGTCGTCGTGCGGGAGCGGTAGGCGGGCATTCGAAAATCCTCGTTGCAGGCCGCGACGTCCTAGCGCGCCCCGCCCCCGAGTCCAAGCCCGGGATTCGCATAAACGTCTTCGCAACGCCCCGGCCCGCAATTTTCTTTCGTCTCAGCCGCCGCTCGCGACCGCCGCCCGCTCCAGCGAGGGGTAGCGCAGGAACAGCGTCACCCCGCGCGCCACGAAGAACACCATCAGCGCCGCCCACAGCCCGTGCGTGCCCATCATCGCGGTCAGCACCCACCAGGCGGCCAGGTAGACCGCCAGCGACCAGGCCATGGCGTTGCGCATGTCGCGCGAGCGGGTGGCCCCGATGAAGATCCCGTCGAGCATGAAGGCCGGCAGCCCCACCACGGGGGCGAGCGCGCACCAGGGCAGGAACTCGCGCGCCGCGGCGCGGACCTCCTCGGAGGTGGTCATCAGGTCGATCACCGCCCCGCCCGCAAGCCAGAACGCCGCCGCCAGCGCCGCCACGCAGCCCAGCCCCCAGGCCGAGCTCATCACCGCAGCCCGCCTCAGCTCCCCCGCCCGCCGGGCGCCGAAGGCCCCGCCGACCAGCGCCTCGGCCGCGAAGGCGAAGCCGTCCAGCGCGAAGGCCGAGATCTCCAGGAACTGCATCAGCACCTGGTTCGCCGCCAGCGCCACGTCGCCATGGTCGGCCGAGCGGAACATGAAGAAGGCGAAGCCGAACTGAAGCATCAGCGAGCGCAGCAGGATGTCCCCGTTCACCTGCGCCATGCGCTTCAGCCGCGCCGGGTCCAGGATCCGGGCGAGGTCCTTCCACTGGTCGCCCGCAAAAGCCTCGCGACACATCCACAGACCCAGGGCCGCGCCGGTGAACTCGGCGACCAGGGTGGCGATGGCGACGCCCTCCACCCCCCAGCCCAGGCCCAGCACGAACCACAGGTCGAGGACCATGTTGACCGCGTTCATGACGAGCTGGAGGACCATCACCCCCCGCGTGCGCTCCATCGCGATCAGCCAGCCGTTCAGCGCGAAGGTGGCGATGGCGAAGGGCGCGCCCCAGACCCGGATGGCGAGGTAGTCGCGCGCCAGCGCCTCGACCTCGGCCGAGGCAGGGGACATCTGGAAGGCCAGCCAGAAGATCGGGACCTGGAGGAGGATGAACCCCGCACCCGCCGCGCCGGCGATCATCAGGGCGCGCATCAGCAGGGCCCCGGTCTCGGCCGCGTCGCCGGCGCCGCGGGCCTGGGCCACCAGTCCGGTGGTGCCCATCCGCAGGAAGCCGAAGATCCAGTAGACGAAGGCGAGGATGATCGCCCCCATCCCCACCGCCCCGATCGGCTGGGGCAGCCCCAGCTGTCCGACCACGCCGGTGTCCACCGCGCCCAGGATCGGCACGGTGGCGTTCGAGATCATGATCGGGATGGCGATGCGCAGCACCCGCCGATGGGTCAGCGGCGCCTCGGCGGGTTGGCTCACCTCAGCCTTCCGGCATCAGGAAGTGGCCCACCGCCGAAATGAAGGGACGCGAGCGCTCCTCCTGCCAGGCCTCGACCGAGACCGAGGCGTAGCGCCGCCCCGCCCGCCGGATCGTGGCGCGGGCGTAGCTGTCGCGCGCCCCGCCCGGACGCAGGTAGTCGAGGCTGAAGTCGATGGTCTTGGGCAGCGCGGGATACTCGCCCCGGTCGATGGCGGCGGCGGCGTCTCCGCCGGCCTCCATCATCTCCCACACCCGGGTCCAGCCGAGCGTCACCTGCGCGGTGATCTCGAGGAACGCGCCGGTGGCGCCGCCGTGCAGCGCGCCCAGCACCGGGTTGCCGATCAGCTTCTCATGGTAGGAGAGCTTGCCGGTCAGCTCGTCGCCCAGCCGCTCGAACCCGACGCCCAGCTCGTTGACGAAGGGGACGGCGTGGCTCAGCCCCGCGAGCGCCGCATCGCGGCGCGCCTCGACCACATGGGCCGGCTCGCGCTTGGCGGCCATCAGGCGCTCTCCTTCTTCTTGCGGGGCCGCTCGATGGTGAAGGAGCCGGTGGCGGTGGCGACCGGCTCGGCGCGGGTCCCGTCATGGGCCTCGACCCGCACGAAGGCGACGTGGCGGGTGGCGCGGTGACACTCGGCGGTGGCGAGGATGTCCCGGCCCGGCTCGGCGCCGCGCATGTAGTCGATGCGCAGGCTGATCGTGGCGGTGGCGATGGCGCCGGTGGGGTGGGCCATCACCGCCGCGCCCCCGCAGGCGTCCAGCAGCGCGGTCAGCACGCCGCCGTGCAGCACGCCGGTGGAGGGGTCTCCCACCCAGCGGGAATCATACGGTAAACGAAGCGTCGCCCGCGCGGGATCAATGTCTTCCAGAGTGATGCCGAGTTCGGCGTTCCAGCGCACCTGGGCCATGAAATGACGCCCAAGTTCGAGCTTTTGCGCCTCGGACATGCCGCTGACGTCGGGTCGCTCGGGCGGCGTTTGCGTCATGATCGATCGACCTCCCCCTAGGTGCGGCGGTTGCGCGCGTCGCAACGGCATCGCAACTAGGGGTAACGACCTAGCCCGCGCCGACGCAGCCGTAAACAGCGCCGCTGCGGCGCCCGGACGCGGCGTAGCCGAGCCATCTTGAAAATGAATGGCAACCTTATTACGTCTGCGTCAACTCGGGCCGTTCCATGGGCTTCCGCGACCTTCCTGTGCCGAGGACCGTCGTGTCGAGTGGAGAGAAAACGTGAGCGAAGAAACCTACACCACCATATCCGAAATGTGCGCCGAGTTCGGCGTCACCCCCCGCACCCTGCGCTTCTACGAGTACAAGGAGCTGCTGCAGCCCAAGCGTGAGGGCCAGAAGCGCCTGTTCACCAAGCGCGACAAGGGCCGGCTCAAGCTGATCCTGCAGGGCAAGCGCTTCGGCTTCTCGCTCGACGAGATCCGTGAGCTGCTGGACCTGTACTACATCGGCGACCAGCGCGTGACCCAGGTCGCCCGCACCTACGAGCGTGCCGAGATCCGTCTCGCCGCGATGAAGGAGCAGCGCGCCGAGCTGGACCTCGCCATCTCCGACCTCGAGGCCGAGATGGAGAAGTCCCGCCACTACCTGGCCCAGCACGGCGCCCGCGAGGCCGCCGAGTAAGCCGGTCCGACAGGACGAAGATTTCAGGCCCGGGGGCGCAAGCCTCCGGGCCTTTTTCGTGCGCTCGCCCGCGCTCCTCCCGCGCGGGGCGATTTTCCTTGTCCGCGCGGCCGGCCGGCTGGAATATGGCCCGACGTCGCCGCACCGGGAACCGTCGATGACCGAGAAGATCAAGGGCCCCGCCTCCTATTTCCCCTCGATCGAGGCGAAATACGGCCGCCCCATCGCCGAGTGGCAGGAGATGATCCGCGCCCGCCCGCAGATGAAGCACATGGAGCTCGTCGGCTGGCTGAAGCAGGAGCATGGGCTGGGCCACGGGCACGCCAACGCCCTCGTCGCCGCCACCCTCAAGCCCGCCGGCCGCTGACCTCCGATCCGGGCGGACCGAGCGGCGGCGCGGCCTCGACCCGGGCCTGACGCCACGACCCCCCTTTACGCGCACGTCAACTTCCCCCATATCCCTCGCGACCGGGGCCCACGCCCCTATATGGTTTTCGGACACGCCTGCGCCGCCGCGCTCGCCTTCTGGGAGGAAGATCGAATGCCGACCTACACCCCGCCGCTCCGCGACATGGAATTCGTGCTGCACGAGACGCTGAAGGTGCAGGAGCAGCCGGTCGAGGGCTATTCCGAGCTCGACCGCGACTTCACCGCCGCAATCCTCGAGGAAGCCGGCAAGATCGCCCGCGACGTGCTCGCCCCCCTGAACCTGAGCGGCGACCGGGAGGGCTGCACGCTGGAGAACGGCGTGGTCCGCACCCCCCAGGGGTTCAAGGCGGCCTTCGACACCCTGCGCGAGGGCGGCTGGACGGGCCTCGACTGCGATCCGGAGTTCGGCGGCCAGGGCATGCCCTATGTCCTCGCCACCGCGGTGGGCGAGATGCATTGCGCGGCCAACATGGCGCTGATGATGTATCCGGGCCTGACCCACGGCGCCTACTCGGCGATCCACGCCCATGGCTCGGACGAGCAGAAGGCCACCTACCTGCCGAAGATGGTGACCGGCGAGTGGACCGGCACCATGAACCTGACCGAGCCGCACTGCGGCACCGACCTCGGGCTGCTGCGCACCAAGGCCGAGCCGCAGGACGACGGGTCCTACAGGATCTCCGGCCAGAAGATCTTCATCTCGGCCGGCGAGCACGACATGGCCGACAACATCGTCCACCTGGTGCTGGCCAAGATCCCCGGGGGCCCCGAGGGCGTGAAGGGCATCAGCCTCTTCATCGTGCCCAAGTTCATGGTCAACGCGGACGGCTCGCTGGGCGCCCGCAACGGGGTCTCCTGCGGGAACCTCGAAGAGAAGATGGGCATCCACGGCAACGCCACCTGCGTGATGAACTATGACGAGGCGACCGGCTTCCTGGTGGGCGAGGCGCACAAGGGCCTGCGCGCCATGTTCACGATGATGAACGAGGCCCGCATCGGCGTCGGCCTGCAGGGCCTGAGCCAGGCGGTCGTCGCCTACCAGAACGCGGTGGAATACGCCCAGGACCGCATCCAGGGCCGCGCCGTCACCGGCGCCGCCGCGCCCGAGAAGGCCGCCGACCCGATCATCGTGCACCCCGACGTGCGCCGGATGCTGATGGACCAGAAGGCTTTCGTCGAGGGCGGCCGGATGTTCGTCCTGTGGGCGGCCAACCTGATCGACCGCTCCCACCGGGCCGGCGACGCCGAGGCCGAGGGCCTCGTGTCGCTGATGACCCCGGTCGTGAAGGGTTTCCTGACCGACAAGGGCTACGCCTGCGCCACCCAGGCCCAGCAGGTCTATGGCGGGCACGGCTACATCGAGGAATGGGGCATGTCGCAGTTCGTGCGCGACGCCCGCATCGCCATGATCTACGAGGGCGCCAATGGCGTGCAGGCGCTGGACCTGGTGGGCCGCAAGCTGGCCGCGCAGGGCGGCAAGCCCGCCATGGCCTTCTTCGAGATGGTGAAGACCTTCTGCAAGGCCGAGGAGGGCAACGAGGAGCTGAAGAAGGATTTTCTGGATCCCCTCAAGGCGGCGTCCAAGGATCTCCAGGCGGCGGCGATGTATTTCATGCAGAACGGCATGAAGAACCCCAACGCGGCGCTGGCGGGGTCGACCGACTTCATGCACCTCTTCGGTCACGTCTGCCTCGGCTTCGCCTGGGCGCAGATGGCCAAGGCCTCGCATGAGGCGCTGGCGGCCGGGACCTCGGACGAGGACTTCTACCGCAACAAGATCCGCACAGGGCGCTACTACATGTCCCGCCTGCTGCCGGAGACGAGCCTGAACCTCGCCCGCATCCAGTCCGGCCCCGAGCCGGTGATGGACCTCGCCGCCGAGGCGTTCTGAGGCGAGACGCCCGCCCCACGGGCGCCCCGGACCTGATCCGGGGCCTCTCGCGGCCGGCCCCAGGAGGCCCCGGGTCAAGCCCGGGGCGCCCCCGGCCCGGCCCGCGCCGAAAACTCCCGGCCGAGGGCGCTTGACGCGAACCGCCCCCGGCCCAAGCATCCCCGCGCCCCGACCCGGACCTGACGGCCGGTCGGCAACGACGATGCGGGACTATTAGGGAGACCCGAATGACCGCCCCCATGCTGAAATCCGCCTGGATGACCGAAGAGCACGAGATGCTCGAGGACATGACCGAGCGCTACGCCGCCGACCGCTGGACCCCCAACCTCGCCCGCTGGCGCGAGCAGGGGATGATCGACCGCAAGGCCTGGAACGAGGCCGGCGAGGCCGGCCTGCTTCTGGCCTCGATCCCCGAGGAATACGGCGGCGCCGGCGGCGACTTCGGCCATGAGGCGGTGATCCACATGGTCGCCGCCAAGCGCAATTTCTCGAGCTGGGGCATCGGCGTGCACTCGGCCATCGTCGCCCACTACATCCTCACCTACGGGTCCGAGGAGCAGAAGGCCAAGTGGCTGCCGAAGATGGCCAGCGGAGAGATGGTGGCCGCCATCGGCATGACCGAGCCGGGCACCGGCTCCGACCTGCAGCGCATCCGCACTCGGGCCGACAAGGACGGGAACGGCTACAAGATCAACGGCTCCAAGACCTTCATCACCAACGGCCAGCACGCCGACCTGATCCTGCTGGCCTGCAAGACCGACCCCAGCCAGGGCGCCAAGGGCGTCAGCCTGATCGTGGTGGAGACGCAAGGCGCGGACGGCTTCCGCCGCGGCCGCAACCTCGACAAGGCCGGGATGCACGCCGCCGACACCTCGGAGCTGTTCTTCGACGACGTCTCGGTCCCGCCCGAGAACCTGCTGGGCGGGCAGGAGGGCCGCGGCTTCTACCAGATGATGGAGCAGCTCCCCCAGGAGCGCCTGTCGATCGGCGCCACCGCCATCGGCGCCATCGAGGGCGCCGTGGAGCTCGCCATCGCCTACGCCAAGGAGCGCGAGGCCTTCGGCCGCCCGATCATCCAGAACCAGGCGCTGGCCCACAAGCTGGCCGAGTGCAAGACCGACGCCGTGGTCGCCCGCGCCTTCTTCGACAGCTGCACGGTGGCGCATCTCAACGGCGCCCTGACCGTCGAGGCGGCGGCGATGCAGAAATACTGGCTGACCGACCTGCAGGGCAAGGTGATCGACGCCTGCCAGCAGGTCTTCGGCGGCTACGGCTACATGATGGAATATCCCATCGCCGAGATGTGGCAGGACGCCCGCGTCCAGCGGATCTACGGCGGCACCAACGAGATCATGAAGGAGCTGATCTCGCGGTCCCTCTGAGGGATCCGACGGCCCCCCGCGACCCCCGGATCAACCGGGGGCGCAGCCCCCCACAGGAAGGAATTTCAGATGCCCGCCTACAAGCTCACCTGCTTCGGCCAGTCCGGCAACGCCTACAAGCCCGCCCTCTACCTCGCCCTCTCGGGGACGGAGTGGGAGCCGGTGTGGATCAACTTCTTCAAGGGCGAGCAGAAGTCCGACGAATACCTCGCCAAGAACGACCAGGCGCAGGTCCCGATCCTGGAGCATGGCGACGTCACCATCGCCCAGTCGGCGGTGATCCTCGACTACCTCGTCGGCCAGATCGGCCAGTTCGGCTGGGCCTCGGAGGCGGAGCGGCGCGAGATCTGGAAGTGGGTGATGTGGGACAACTACTCCTTCACCTCGATGTTCGCCCCCTACCGGTTCTTCGCCAACTTCGTGCCGGAGGAGAAGCGCGACCCCGGCGCGATGGCCTTCATGGACATGCGCATGAAGAACGCCCTCAAGACCCTGGAATCGCACATGGCAGGCCGCGAGTGGGTGGCGCTGGACCGGCCCACGATCGCCGACCTCTCGATCGCCGGCTACTGCTACTACGGCGACGAGGTCCCCTTCGACTTCGCCGACTACCCGGCGATCTCGGCCTGGAAGGACCGGCTGGCCGGCCTGCCGGGCTTCGTTCCCCCTTACGAGCTGATGCCGACCTCGGCCTGAGGCTCCGGGCCGCGCGCCCCGGCGGGCGGCCCCGCTTCCTCCCCCCTCAAGCGGACGACAGGCCGCGAAAGGACCCACGATGACCGAAGCCTACATCTACGACGCCGTGCGCACGCCGCGAGGCAAGGGCCGCAAGGACGGCGCCCTGCACGAGGTGACCTCGGTGCGCCTCTCGGCCGAGACGCTCAACGAGCTCAGGCGGCGCAACGACCTCGACACGGCGCTGGTCGAGGACGTGATCTGGGGCAACGTCACCCAGGTGATGGAGCAGGGGGCGTGCCTCGCCCGCTCCGCGGTCCTCTATGCGGGCTGGGACGAATCGACCCCGGGCCTGTCGATCAACCGCTTCTGCGCGAGCGGGATGGAGGCGGTGAACCTCGCCGCCAACCAGGTGAAGGGCGGCGCCGGGGATCTTTATGTGGCCGGCGGGGTCGAGATGATGTCCCGCGTGCCGATGGGCTCGGACGGCGCGGCGATCGCCGCGGATCCGACGCTGGCGATGGGCGCCTACTTCGTGCCGCAGGGCATCGGCGCGGACATCATCGCCACGAAATACGGCTTCTCCCGCGATGACGTCGACGCCTATGCGGTCGAGTCCCAGAAGCGCGCCGCCGCCGCCATGGCCGAGGGGCGCTTCGACAAGTCGGTGATGACGGTCCGCGACCAGAACGGCCTGCCGATCCTCTCGAAGGACGAATACCCCCGCCCCGGCACCGACATGCAGTCGCTTGGGGCCCTGCGCGCGGCCTTCGAGGCGATGGGCACGATGATGCCCGGCTTCGACACCGTCGCGAAGCTGAAATACCCCGAGCTGGAGCGCATCGAGCACGTCCACCACGCCGGCAACTCCTCGGGCATCGTGGACGGCGCCACCGCGGTTCTGATCGGCTCGAAGGAGGCCGGCGAGAAGCTGGGGCTGAAGCCCCGCGCCAGGATCCGCACGGCGGTGAAGGTGGGCTCCGACCCGACGATCATGCTCACGGGCCCGGTTCCGGCGACGGAAAAGGCGCTCAAGGCCGCTGGGATGTCGATCTCGGACATCGACCTGTTCGAGGTGAACGAGGCCTTCGCCTCGGTCGTGCTGCGCTTCATGCAGGCCTTCGACGTCGATCATTCCAGGGTCAACGTCAACGGCGGCGCCATCGCGCTGGGCCACCCGCTCGGCGCCACCGGCGCGATGATCATCGGCACCGCGCTCGACGAATTGGAAAGAACCGGCCAGGGCACGGCGCTCGCCACCCTCTGCGTCGCCTCGGGCATGGGCGCCGCCACCATCATCGAGCGCGTGTGAGCGACGGGAGAAACCAGATGACCGAGATCTTCCACTACTCCGTCGACGCCGACGGCGTCGCCACCATCGCCTGGGACCTGCCGGGCCGCTCGATGAACGTGATGACGCTCGAGGGGCTGGCCGAGCTCGACGCCTGCATCGACAAGGCGCTCGGGGACGAGGGCGTGAAGGGGATCGTCCTGACCTCCGCGAAGGCCGACTTCGCGGGGGGGATGGACCTCAACATCCTCGGCGGGATGAAGGCGTCGGCCGGAGACGACCCTGCTCGCGGGCTGTTCGAGGGCGTGATGCAGCTGCACGGCCTGCTCCGCAAGCTGGAGCGGGCGGGGATGGACCCCAAGACCAACAAGGGCGGCAAGCCCGTGGCCTGGGCCTGTCCGGGCACGGCGGCCGGCATCGGGCTGGAGCTGGGCCTCGCCTGCCACCGCCGCTTCGTGGCCGACAATCCCAAGGCCAGGATCGGCCTGCCTGAGATCATGATCGGGATCTTCCCCGGCGCCGGCGGGGCCACCCGTGTGTCGCGGATGCTCGGGGCCATGGCCTCCGCCCCCTTCCTTCTGGAAGGCAAGATGATGGCCCCGGCCAAGGTGAAGGCCGCCGGCCTGGTGGACGAGATCGTCCCGGCCGATGAGCTTCAGGCCGCCGCCAAGGCCTGGGTGCTCGGCGCCAAGGACGCCGACATTGTAAAACCCTGGGACGCCAAGGGCTGGAAGATGCCCGGCGGCGCGCCCTATTCCCCGCAGGGGTTCGAGACCTTCGTGGGCGCCTCGGCGATGATCAACGGCAAGACGCAGGGGGCGTATCCTGCGCCCAAGGCGCTGCTCGCCGCGATCTACGAGGGCGCGATGGTCGACTTCGACACCGCCCTGCGCATCGAGGCCCGCTGGTTCACCAACATCCTGATGAACCCCTCGTCCGGGGCCATGATCCGCTCGCTCTTCCTCAACAAGGAGGCGCTGGAGAAGGGCGCGAACCGTCCCGACCAGCCCGATGCGCGGGTGAAGAAGCTGGGCATCCTCGGCGGCGGCGGCTTCATGGGCGCCGGCATCGGCTACGTCTCGGCCATGGCCGGGATCGAGGTGGTGCTGATCGACCGCGACGACGCCTCGGCCGCCAAGGGGGTGGAGTTCATCACCGGCCTGCTTGACGACAGCCTCAAGAAGAAGCGCATCGCCGAGGACAGGAAGGCCGCGATCCTCGGCCAGGTGACCGCCACCGGCGACTACGCCGCCCTCAAGGGCTGCGACCTGGTGATCGAGGCGGTGTTCGAGGACCCCGGCGTCAAGAAGACCGTCACCGAGGCCGCCCAAGCGCACCTCGGCGAGGGCGCGATCTTCGCCTCCAACACCTCGACCCTGCCGATCACCGGGCTAGCCGAGAACTACAAGGACCCCGAGACCTTCATCGGCATCCATTTCTTCTCGCCCGTCCACAAGATGATGCTGGTCGAGATCATCAAGGGCAGGAAGACCGGCGACGCGGCGGTGGCCAAGGCGCTCGATTTCGTGCGCCAGATCCGCAAGACCCCGATCGTGGTCAACGACGCCCGCTTCTTCTACGCCAACCGCTGCATCATCCCCTATTTCAACGAGGGCGCGCGGATGGTGACCGAGGGCGTGACCCCCGCGCTGATCGAGAACGCCGCCAAGCAGCTCGGCATGCCGCTGGGCCCGCTGCAGCTGGTGGACGAGACCGCGCTGGACCTCGGCCAGAAGATCGCCAAGGCGACCAAGGCCGCGATGGGCGACGCCTATCCCGACAGCCCCTCCGACGACCTGATCGACTGGATGGTCGCCGAGGGTCGCCTCGGCCGCAAGGCCAGGGCCGGCTTCTACGCCTATGACGAGAAGGGGAAGCGACAGGGCCTGTGGGAGGGTCTGGCGGCGAAATACCCGCCGGCCGACGACCAGCCCGAGTTCGCCGAGGTGCAGCACCGCCTCGCCTTCGCCCAGGTGCTCGAGGCCGTCCGCGCGCTGGAAGAGGGCGTGCTGATGGACATCCGCGAGGGCGACGTCGGCGCGATCCTGGGCTGGGGCTTCATGCCCTGGTCGGGGGGCCCGTTCTCCTGGCTCGACATCCTCGGCGCGGGCAAGGCGGTGGAGATCTGCGACGCGCTGACCGAGACGCACGGCGAGCGGTTCACCACACCCGCGCTGCTGCGCGAGATGGCGCAGAAGGGCGAGACCTTCTACGGCCGCTTCGGCGCGCAGGCGAAGGCCGCCGCCTGACCGCGCATCCCGCGTCCCCCGGCACGGGGACGCGGGCTCTCGCGGCGCTCGCATTCGGGCGCCGCGATTGTTCCCTGCGGGGCCGTGGAATCGCCCCGATCGGCGCCTATCTCGTTCCGGCGTGGCGACGTGCGCGAAAGCGGCGTTTGGCGGCGCGCCCGAAACGGTTTATCAGGACGACATGACCCGACGCCCGATCGCAGCCTTCGCCGCCCTGGCGCTGTCCGCCGCCGCCCTGCTCGCCCCTGAGGCGCAGGCGCAGAGCGGACGGGACCTTGCGCGAATCTCCACCTATCTCAACGCCTTGAAGACGGCCGAGGGGACGTTCGTGCAGATCGCCCCGAACGGCGAGACCTCGGACGGGCAGTTCTTCATCTCGCGCCCCGGGCGGATCCGCTTCGAATACACGCCCCCCAACCCGGCGCTGGTGATGTCCGACGGCACCTGGGTGGTGGTCTTCGACATGCGCGACTGCTCGAAGCAGACCGCGCCGCTGTCCTCGACGCCGCTGAACATGCTGCTGCAGGAGAACGTGGACCTGCGCGCCAACGGCGCGGTGACCTCGGTCGACGACCGCCCCGGCCAGCTGCGGGTCGAGGCGCGCAACCCCGACGATCCCGACAGCGGCTCGATCACGCTGATCTTCAACGACAATCCGCTGGAGCTTCGGCAGTGGATCATCACTGACGCCGAGGGCTCGCAGACCACGGTCGCGCTGTCCGAGGTGCGCCGGGGCGTGGACATCCCCGTCCACAAGTTCCTGCCGGCCCGGGTCGAGTGCGACCCCCGCTGACGGACCGGCCCCGGGGACGCCCCGGGGCCTGACCGCTTATCCCAGGGTGGCGAAGACCGGCGCGTGGTCCGAGGGCTGCTGCCAGCCCCGCGCCTCGCGCAGCACCCGCGCGCCGTGGACCTTCAGGTCCGGCGTGGTCCAGACGTGGTCCAGCCGGCGGCCCTTGTCGGCGGCGTCCCAGTCCTTGGCGCGGTAGCTCCACCAGGAATACAGCAGCCCCTCGGGGTGCACCTCGCGCACCGCGTCGACCCAGCCGCCGGCGGCCTGCGCGGCGGTGAGCTTCTCGGTCTCGACCGGCGTGTGGGAGACGATCTTCAGAAGCTGCTTGTGGTTCCACACATCGTCCTCGCGCGGGGCGATGTTGAGGTCGCCGACCAGCACGGCCGGCCCGTCGTGCGAGCGGAAGCACGCGGCCATTTCATCCACGAAATCAAGCTTGTGCGCGAACTTGGGGTTCGTCTCCACATTCGGCTCGTCGCCGCCGGCGGGGACGTAGAGATTGTGGATCTGGGTGCCGTCCGGCAGCTTCGCGGTCACATGGCGCGCGTCGCCCTTGAGGCAGAAATCCCGATGCTCGACCGGCGCCAGCGGCAGACGCGAGAGGATCGCGACCCCGTTGTAGCCCTTGTCGCCCCGCACCGCGAGATGCTCCCACCCCAGCTCGGCGAAGGTCTCCAGCGGGAACTTCTCGGCCGGGCACTTGGTCTCCTGCAGGCACAGGACGTCGGGGGCCTCCTCCTCCAGCAGGCGACGCACGATGGGGGCGCGCAGGCGGACGGAGTTGATGTTCCAGGTGCAGATCGTGAAGGGCATGGGGGGCTCCGGGCGCGGACGGGAGCCGCACCATGAAGCGCGCGTCGGGCGGCTGCAACCCGAAGCCTGCGCCCGAAATACGAGCGCCCGGCGGGAGGGGTTCCGCCGGGCGCCACCTTGTTCCAAGACCTCCGCCGCGAGGGGTGACGGCGTCGCTTTCGCGAAGCGGCCTTTCAAGGTTATCGCTTAGATGGGAAGTCAGGTCCGACGTTCAAGACGCCCCTAGATCACCAGCCGATAGCCTCCCGATTCCGTGACCAGCAGGCGGGCCTCGGAGGGGTTGGGTTCGATCTTCTGGCGAAGTCGATAGATATGCGTCTCGAGCGTGTGAGTCGTCACGCCGGCATTGTAGCCCCAGACCTCATGCAACAGAGTATCCCGCGCCACCACCGAGTCATTGGCCCGGTAGAGAAACTTCAGGATATTCGTCTCCTTCTCGGTGAGACGGATCTTCTTCTCGGCCTCGTCGATCAGCATCTTCATCGCCGGCTTGAACGTGTAGGGGCCGACGGCGAAGACGGCGTCCTCCGACTGCTCGTGCTGGCGCAGCTGGGCGCGGATGCGGGCGAGAAGGACGGGGAACTTGAAGGGCTTGGGGATGTAGTCGTTGGCGCCGGCGTCGAGACCCAGGATCGTGTCGGCGTCGGTGGCGTGGCCGGTCAGCATGATGATCGGGCACTTCACGCCCTGCTTGCGCATCAGCCGGCAGACCTCGCGCCCGTCCATGTCGGGCAGGCCGACGTCGAGGATCACCAGGTCGTGGGGGTTGGCCCTGGCCTTCTCGATCCCGTCGCCGCCGGTCTCGGCCTCGAACACGTCGTAGTCCTCGGTCAGCACCAACTGGTCGGCCAGCGCGTCGCGCAGGTCGGGGTCGTCGTCCACCAGCAGGATCCGTTTCAGCGTCGCCATGGGCCTCGTGTCCTCCGTTCGCGCCCGCTCCGGGCCTGTCACGCAGATGCGAGCGGGAGACGACCCGCGAAAGCTGTTCGCAATGTTTCTCACGCAGTCGTCACCCCCCGCGCCCCTTTGTTTCAATTTTCCGCCGGGCGCCCTATCTGTGCCGAGGGCCCGGTCGGCCCGCGCGAGGTCGGAGCCGCCCCATGGGCCTGAAACTGAGCATCTGGGAGAACGCCGCCCGCATCCGGGCCGAGCTGCGCATCGGCGCAGCGGTGGTGCTGGTGCGCGGACAGGCGGGCGTGCTGGCCGGCGCGGCCGAGTCGCTGACCGCCGAGCGGCTGGAGGATTTCCGCGCCGCCGGCCCCACCGACATGGTGATCACCTCGCGCCGGGCGACGACGCTGAAGGCGCGCGCCTATGACGGCGACGTGGCGCGGATCATCCTGACGCCGGACTTCGACCTGGGCCGGGTGCGGGCGACCGCGGATCCGGCCAGGGATCTCGAATCGCCGATGAAGGGCCCCTACCAGACCCGGCGCGACGGCGACGCGGGGCTGCACCGGGCGGCCGTGCGGCTGGCCAAGCAGGCGCAGCTGTTGCCGGCGGCGCTGGTGGCGGCGCTGCCCTCACGCGCGGCGGCCGAGGCGCTGGCGCGGGACAACGGGCTGTCGATTCTCGACACCGACGCGCTGCTGGCGGCCGAGGCCGAGGCGATCGGCATGCGTCCCGTCTCCGCCGCCCGGGTGCCGCTGGAGGCCGCCGCCGCCTCGCGCGTGCATGTGTTCCGCCCCGACGACGGGTCGGAGGAGCATTACGCCATCGAGATCGGCGCCCCCAAGCGTTCGGAGCCGGTGCTGGCGCGGCTGCATTCGGCCTGTTTCACCGGCGACGTGCTGGGGTCGCTGAAATGCGACTGCGGGCCCCAGCTTCGCGCGGCGCTGGCCGCGATGGCGGCCGAGGGCTCGGGCGTGCTGCTCTATCTCAACCAGGAGGGGCGGGGCATCGGGCTCGCGAACAAGATGCGGGCCTACTCGCTCCAGGACCAGGGCTTCGACACGGTCGAGGCCAACCACCGCCTGGGATTCGAGGATGACGAGCGCGACTTCCGCATCGGGGCGACGATCCTGCGGCGGCTCGGGTTCCGTTCGGTGCGGCTGCTGACGAACAACCCCCGGAAGATCGGGATGATGTCGAACTCCGGCCTGCAGGTCGCCGAGCGGGTGCCCCTGAAGGTCGGCGAGAACCCGCTGAACGCCGCCTACCTCGCCACCAAGGCCTCGAAGAGCGGCCATCTGCTGTGAGGGCGGGGGTGGCGCGGGGGCCTCAGGCCGCGGTCCCGCGGCCCGGCGACCTGCTGGTGACGCGGTGGGAGGCGCGGTTCCTCGGCCGGCGATTCCCCTGTGCGGTCGGCTTCGGCGGCGTCGGCGCCAAGCGCGGCGAAGGCGACGGGATCACCCCCCAAGGCGTTCATTCACTTGAATTCACCCTGTGGAGAGCGGATCGGCGCCCCCGTCCCTCCGGCCGCCTGGCGGCGCGGCCGATCGGCCCGCGGGACGGCTGGTCGGATGACCCTGCGGACCCGTTGTACAATCGCCGCGTTCCGTGGCCGTCGCGCCACAGTGCGGAGCGTCTGCGGCGGGCGGACCGGCTTTACGACCTGGTCGCGGTGGTCGACTTCAACCGGCGGCCGCCGGTGGCGGGGGGCGGCAGCGCGATCTTCCTGCACGTGTGGAAGCGGCCGCGGAAGTGGACCGCGGGCTGCGTGGCGTTCCGCGCGCAGGACCTCGCCTGGATCCTCGAACGCTGGGGCCCCCGCAGCCGGCTGATCGTGCGCTAGTCGTAGGCGCGTTCGCCGAAGATCGCCGAGCCGACGCGGACGTGGGTGGCGCCGAACTCCACCGCGGTCTCGAAATCCGAGCTCATCCCCATCGAGAGACCCGAAAGCCCGTGGCGCTCGGCCAGCTTGGCCAGCAGGGCGAAGTGCATGGCCGGCGATTCCTCGACCGGGGGGATGCACATCAGGCCCTCGACCGTCAGCTCCATCGCGCGGCAGTCGGCAAGGAAGGCGTCGGTGTCGGCAGGGGCGATTCCCGCCTTCTGCTCCTCTTCCCCGGTGTTCACCTGCACGAACAGGCGGGGGCAGCGGCCGGCGGCCTGCGCGGCGTCGGCGATCTTGCGGGCGAGCTTCGGGCGGTCGACGGACTGGATCACGTCGAACAGCTCGAAGGCCTTGTTGACCTTGTTGGTCTGAAGCGGGCCGATCAGGTGCAGTTCCAGGCCTTCCAGCTCGCGGCGCGGGCCCCAGCGGGTCTCGGCCTCCTGCACGCGGTTCTCGCCGAAGATGCGTTGGCCGGCGTCGATCACGGCCTGCACGCGGTCCTCAGGCTGCACTTTCGAGACCGCCACCAGGGTCACCGAGCCGGGATCGCGCCCGGCCTTCGCCTCAGCCTCCGCCAGCTGGCGCTTCACGCTGTCCAGGCTCATGCCGTCCTCCGTCGTGGTCCGGGGAATGGGTAGGACGGGACGGCGCAAAAGAAAAGAGCGGGCCGAAGCCCGCTCTTTCCGAAGGTCAGATGGCTGACGCCGTCGATCAGAAGGAGACCGACATGTAGGCGCCGGCGACCAGGTTGTCGTCGACGGGGCCGGCGTCGAACTCGGAGTACTCGACGGCCAGGGTGCCGGTCACGCCGGGGGCGATCGCGTAGGTGACCCAGCCCGAGAAGGTGTCGGAGTCGGCAGCGCCGTTGCCCTTGGTGTCGAACACGCCGGCCCAGCCGCCCGCGAAGGTCCAGGGGCCGGTCTCGTAGGACACGCCCACGGCGACGTCGTAGCCGCCGACGCCGCCGACGCCCGCGTTGTCCTCGTAGAAGGCCGCGACGGTGAAGCCGGCGTAGCCGAGGTAGCCGCCCGCGTTCCAGGTGTCCGGATCGGCGTTGGTGCCGCCGATCACGTCGGTGTCGGCGGTCTGGTAGCCACCGGAGACGCCGAGCGACACGCCGGAGAACTCACCCATCCACTGGGCGCCGATCGCGAGGATGTCGTCGGTGCCCGAGCCGTTGTTCACCTTGAACGCCGGGCCCGCGCCGTGGCCGCCGTTGTCCGTGCCGCCCTCGGGCTGGAACGAAACCGCGGCGGTGAAGCCGGAGATCGCCGGGGTGATGTAGTAGATGCCCAGGTCGTCGCCGTTCGAGTCGGTGTTGTTGGCGGCGCCGGTGTAGTTGAAGGCGTCGTAGTAGCCGATCTTGGCGTAGGGCGCGTAGATGATGCCCAGCTCCATGTACTCCGCCGCGGTGTCGTCCGCACCGATGCGGAAGTCACCGAAGGAGCCGGAGACCGAGGTCCAGTACTCGTCGATCTGGTCGCCGAAGGTGAAACCCTCGAGCTCGACCTCGCCCTTGAAGGTCAGGCCGTTGTCGGAGGAACCGGACCAACGGAAGTGGATCTCGGAGTCGTGCTCGACGCCGAACTCGCCGGACGTGCCGGCCAGGTCGCCGTAGTACATGCCGGCGTTGACATAGCCACGCACGGAGGCGGTGGGCGCCTCGGCGGCGAGCAGCGGGGTGACGACGAGGCCAGCGGCCAGCGCGGTCGTCGCGAACAGCGTCTTTTTCATGGTGTCCCTCGCGGTTGAGCTCTCAGTGGAACAGGTCTTTGTCCGGCCCACCGGCGCGAACCCGATGAACCCTGATCGCGTTTCACCCGAACCGAGCTTTCCGGTCAATCGACTTGGTCCGGCCCTCATGCCCAACCGGCAGGGTTGTAGCAATTGCGCCACAAGACGACGGCCCTGCGGCGGCTCAAGGGCTTGCGGCGCGGCCTTCAGGGAGATGACGCGGCCGCGCGCTCTCCCCCGACGGGTTCCTGCATTCGCTTTGCATCGGAGTCGTGCAGCGTTTACAGATTGGCCCCGAGCAGGACGGGCCCCGCGGGATCCCTGTCCCAGGAGCATGAAGGCCGTCTCGACGGCGGATGAATCAGGTCCAAGGCCGACACGCATGAAACTCAGCGTCCGAATTCTCTCGGTGGTCGCCGCTGCGGCGCTTCTGGCCGCCTGCGAGAATGCGAAGCCCCCGGCGGAGCCGGTCGACCCGGTCGACTCCCAGAACTTCCGGAACCGGCCCGAAGGCTCCCTGATGGACATCTTCTCCGGAAGCTCGGGGAACGAGGCGCTCGACGGCGGGGCGATTCCGGTGAACGCCTACCTTTGGCGCGCCTCTCTCGACACGCTGGAGTTCCTGCCGCTGACCTCGACCGACCCGTTCTCGGGCGTCATCGTCACCGACTGGTCCACCAACGCCGCCACCCCGAACGAGCGCTTCAAGGTCACCGTCTACATCGACAGCCCCAAGCTCGAGGCGACCGCGCTGCGCGTGGCCGTCTACCGCGAGCTGCAGGGCCAGGGCGGCGCCTGGACCTCGGCCGAGGTCTCGGACGCGACGCCCCGGCGGATCGAGGACGCGATCCTGACCCGCGCCCGGCAGCTGCGCGTCGCGGCCCTGCAGGCCGAAGAGGGCTGAGCGCGCCCGCGCCCGCGCATTGAAAACCCGCTCCCGGCGCCCTAGACGGATCGCGACCGTTGCGCGCCGGGGCCCTGCGTCCCGTGGCGCGCCAGGATTTCTGCGCCGGGGACGAGAATGACCACGCGTTACGATCACAGCGCGGCCGAAGCGAAATGGCGCAAGGCCTGGGCCGAGGCCGACCTGTTCCGCGCGAAGGTCGATCCCGACCGGCCGAAGTACTATGTTCTTGAGATGTTCCCCTATCCCTCGGGGAAGATCCACATGGGCCACGTGCGCAACTACGTCATGGGCGACGTGGTGGCGCGCTACAAGATGGCCAAGGGATTCAACGTGTTGCACCCGATGGGCTGGGACGCCTTCGGCATGCCCGCCGAGAACGCCGCCATGGAGCGCGGCATCCACCCCGGCGAGTGGACCTACGCCAACATCGCCACGATGAAGGAGCAGCTGGCCCCGATGGGCCTGTCGCTCGACTGGACCCGCGAGTTCGCGACCTGCGATCCTGAATACTACGCCCAGCAGCAGGCCCTGTTCCTCGATTTCCTCGAGGCGGGCCTGGTCTATCGCCGCAAGTCGGTAGTGAACTGGGACCCGGTCGACATGACCGTGCTGGCCAACGAGCAGGTGGAGAACGGCCGCGGCTGGCGCTCCGGCGCGCCGGTCGAGCGGCGCGAGCTGGTGCAGTGGTTCTTCAAGATCACCGCCTTCTCGGACGACCTGCTGGCCGCCATCGACGGGCTGCACCAGTGGCCCGAGAAGGTGCGCACCATGCAGCGCAACTGGATCGGCCTGTCCAAGGGCCTGTCGTTCGACTTCACGGTGAACGGCGCGCCGGAGGGGTTCGAGACGCTGCCCGTCTACACCACCCGTCCCGACACGATGATGGGTCCGACCTTCGCCGCGCTCGCCGCCGACCACCCGCTGACCGCGAAGCTGGCCGAGTCGAATCCCGCCCTGGTCGAGTTCATCGCGGAATGCCGCCGCGGCGGCACCTCGGAGGAGGCGCTGCAGACCGCGCCGAAGCTGGGCTTCGACACCGGGCTGACCGTCTCGCACCCCGCCGATCCCTCGCTGAAGCTGCCGCTCTGGGTCGCGAACTTCGTGCTGATGGACTACGGGACCGGCGCCGTCATCGGCTGCCCCGCCCATGACCAGCGCGACCTCGACTTCGCCCGCAAATACGACCTGCCGGTGATCGACGTGTTCAAGCCGCTCGACTCGGACGAGGGCGTGGGGACCGAGGCGTTCACGCCCCCCAAGACCACCCGCGTGCGCTACGTGCAGTGGCATGGCGAGCCGGGCGAGGAGCTGACCTGCCAGGAAGCGATGGACCGGACCCTGGCGCTCTACGAGGCCAACGGCTGGGGCAAGGCCCAGACCCAGTACCGCCTGCGCGACTGGGGCGTCAGCCGCCAGCGCTACTGGGGCTGCCCGATCCCGGTCGTGCATTGCGAGAAATGCGGCACCGTCCCGGAGAAGAAGGAGAACCTGCCGGTTCGCCTGCCCGACGACGTCGACATCTCCAAGCCCGGCAACCCGCTGGATCGTCATCCGACCTGGCGCGATGTGGCCTGCCCGGTCTGCGGCGGCCCCGCCCGGCGCGAGACGGACACGATGGACACGTTCGTCGATTCCTCGTGGTATTTCGCCCGCTTCACCGCGCCCCGCGCGACGACGCCCACGGACCTCGAGGCCGCCGGCTACTGGATGAACGTCGACCAGTATATCGGCGGCATCGAGCATGCGATCCTGCACCTGCTCTATTCCCGCTTCTTCGCCCGCGCGATGGCCAGGACCGGCCACCTGCCCGAGAGCGCGATCGAGCCGTTCACCGCCCTCTTCACCCAGGGCATGGTCTGCCACGAGACCTACCAGGGCCCCGACGGCAAGTGGCTGAGCCCGGACGAGATCAAGCCGGCCGACGGCGGCATGGTCACGCTCGACGGAAAGCCGGTGACGGTCGGACCGTCCATCAAGATGTCGAAGTCGAAGAAGAACGTCGTCGCCCCCGACGACGTCTTCGAGAAATACGGCGCCGACACCGCCCGCTGGTTCATCATGTCCGACTCCCCCCCGGAGCGGGACGTCGAATGGACCGCCGCCGGGGCCGAGGCCGCCTCGCGCTTCCTGCAGCGCGTCTGGCGCCTTCGCTCGGAGGCCGACCTGGCGGCCCCCGGGACGCCCGAGCCGGCTGAGTGGACCCCGGGGGCCCTCGCGGTGCGCCAGGCCGCCCACAGGGCCGTACAGGGCGTCTCCGACGATATCGAGGGCTTCGCCTTCAACAAGTCGATCGCCCGCCTCTACGAGCTGGTCGGCGCGCTGTCGAAGGCCGAGGCCACCCCGGACATGCCGCTGGCCCTGCGTGAGGCCTACGGTATCCTCGCCCGCCTGATGTCCCCCTTCGTGCCCCACTTCGCCGAGGAGCTCTGGGCCTCGCTGGGCGAGACCGGACTGCTGACCGGCGCGCCCTGGCCCGTGGCCGACCCGGCGCTGCTGGTGGACGACACGGTGCTGATGCCGGTGCAGGTCAACGGCAAGCGCCGGGCCGAGATCCGGGTCGCCAAGGACGCCTCAAAGGAGTCGATCGAGGCGATGGCGCTCGCCGAGGAGTCCGTGAAGAAGCATCTCGGCGAGACCGGCCCCCGCAAGGTCATCGTCGTGCCCGGGCGGATCGTGAATGTCGTCGCCTGACCGCCGCACCCTCCTGCTGGGAGCCGGCGCCGCGCTCGCCCTCTCGGCCTGCGGCTTCCGCCCGGCGCTGAAGGCGGGGACCGAGCAGCGCGCCCTGCGCGGCGACGTCGCCCTGATGCTCCCCGAGGGCCGGCTCGGCTTCGCCCTGCGCGAGGCGCTGGAGGGTCGCCTGGGCCGCCCCGAGGGCGCCCCCGCCTACCTGCTGACCGCGGACCTGGTGATGACCGACAGCGGGCTGGCCATCACCCAGGACAGCTCGATCACCCGCTACGTGGTCACCGGGACCTCCCGCTGGGCGCTGACCGGGCCCGAGGGCTTCCGCCCCATCGAGGGCGTGTCCGAGGGCATGTCCGCCTACTCCGCCACCGCCTCGCTGTTCGCCACCCGCCAGGCGCGGCGCGACACCGAGAGCCGCGTGGCCAAGGAGCTGGGGGAGCGGATCTGGACCCGGATCCTCGCCGAGCTGGAAGCGCGGGCCTGAGCCCGTGAAGGTCCCCGCCGCCCGCGTCCGCGCCTTCGCCGACCGGCCGGACGCCCGCACCGCCGGGGCCCTGATCTTCGGCGACGACGCGCTGGAGGTCGACCAGCTGCGCCTGCGCCTCTCCGCCGCCTTCCTCAAGGCCGCCGGAGAGGGCGCCGAGATCACCCGCATGACCGCCGACGAAGCGCGCGATATTCTTGGCGTCGACGCCGATGCGGGCGA
>CAXGVP010000003.1:0-21882 GCA_964013055.1 uncultured Albimonas sp. | reverse complement strand
GCCGAGACCTCGGCCTGGCTCGACTGGCTGCACGGTCCCGGCCGGGCGCTGGAGCCCGCCCGCCGCGAGACCCTCGAGCGGCTGCTGCGCGAGGCGCTGCAGGGGATGCTCGCGGCCGAGCGCAGACGCATCGCGGCCATCGACTTCTCGTCGATGACCCGCGGCTGACACCACATCAGGGAGAGGACGCCCCATGCTGTCGCCCCAGGACGACCTGCTCGGCCACCAGACGCCGACCACCTTCAACCATGTCGCCTCCAGCGACGAGCGCTGGACCGAACGCTACTGGTATTCCGCCGCCCCCATCGACCTGCCGGGCGTGGTGCTGGACCTCGGCCTGGGCTGGTATCCCAACCGCAACGTGATGGACGCCTTCGCGGGCGTGACCGTGGACGGGATCCAGACCACGGCCCGCTTCTCCCGCCGCCTCGGCCGCGACCCGCTGGGCGCCCGCGTCGGCCCGCTGGGCTTTCAGGTGATCGAGGGGCTGAAGCGCCACCGGCTGACGCTGGGCGAGAACGCCTCGGGCCTGACGTTCGAGCTCGACTGGCTCGCCAGCTTCGACGGGTTGCAGGAGGCGCAGAGCTTCCGGCGCAAGCGCAACCGGGTCGAGGAGGACCTGACCCGCATGACCCAGTTCGGCCGCCTCCAGGGCTGGATCGAGCTGAACGGCCGCCGCTTCGAGGCGACGCCCGAAACCTGGTGGTCGCAGCGCGATCACTCCTGGGGCATCCGCTCGCGGATGCAGACGGACATGGTCTCGAACGACAGCCTGCCGGCCTACAAGGACTTCTTCTGGTTCTGGCTGACCTACCAGTTCGAGGACTTCGCGCTGTCGCTGTTCCTCAAGGAACGCGAGCCCGGCGCGCCCTTCTTCCTCTCGGGCGAGGAGGTCGACCGCGAGGGCCGCACCCGCCACGTGATCAAGGTCGAGCACGAGATCGACTGGGCCGACGACCCGCTGGGCCAGACCTGGCAGGGCGGCTGGCTCGACCTGCTCTATGAGGACGGCGGCCGGCGGCGGATCACGCTGGATCCCCAGCCGGGGCGGTTCTTCCTCAAGGGCGGCGGCTACGGCGGGCACAAGGGCTGGAACCACGGCGACGACAGGGGGCGCGAGCACGCGGACCACTACGTCTGGGACCTCTCCGACCCCGAGACCCGCCGCCAGGCCCGCCAGCTGGGCGACCACTTCACCCGCGTCGAATGCGACGGCGCCGTGGGCTGGGGGATGAGCGAATACGGCGTCGCCAAAGGCTACCCGAAGTACAAGGTCGCGCAGGCGCACGAGCCGCTCTGACGCGACGCCCCCGGCGCGCCCCTCAAGACATGCAAACGCGCGCCGGGACCACCCAGGGAGGACGAAATGCGGTTCATGTCGAGCCTGGAGCGGGCGGTGCAGACCCGCGGCCGCTTCCCCGCCGTGATCGACGGCGAGACCACGCGCACCTGGGCCGAGGTCGGCGAGCGGGTCGCCCGCCTCGCCAACGGCCTCGTCGCCATGGGGGTCGCTCCGGGAGACCGGGTGGCGATCCTGGCGATGAACTCGGCCGACTATCTGGAGGCGCTCTATGCGATCGCGCGGGCGGGCGCGGTCTCGGTCCCGCTCAACACCCGCTGGTCGGTGGAGGAGACGGCGGCGGCGCTCGAGGATTTCACGCCGAAGCTGCTGATCGTCGACGCCGCCTTCCGCGACCAGGCGCCCGAGCTGCGCCGCCGCGCCGGCATCCCCGCCGCCATCCACATGGGTCCCGGCCCGGTCCCCGCGGACATGGAGGGCCACGAGGCGCTGATCGCCGCCCACGCCCCCCTGCCCGACCGCTCCGGCTCGGGCGAGGACCTGTGCAGCCTGTGCTACACGGGCGGCACCACGGGCCGGTCCAAGGGGGTGATGCTGACCCATGCCAACCTCACCTTCGCGGCGGTCAACTGGATCGCGACCCTGCATTTCTCGGACGAGACGGTGTTCCTGCACTCGGCGGGGTTCTTCCACCTGGCGGGCTCGATCCCCCTTTTCGCGCTGACCCTGGCCGGCGGGACCCATGTCCTGCTGCCCAAGTTCGACGCGCAGGCGGCGATGGAGACGATCGAGCGCCGGCGCGTGACCTACTGCCTGTTCGTGCCGACGATGATCAACACGCTGGTCAACCACCCGCGCTCGGCGGAATTCGACCTCTCCTCGATCCGGACCATCGAATACGGCGCCTCGCCGATCTCGCTCTCGGTGCTGGAGGCGGCGATGGCCCGCCTGCCGGACTGCCAGTTCATCCAGGGCTACGGCCTGACCGAGGCGACGGCCCTGACCCTGTCGCTGCCCTGGCGCCACCATTTCGACAGCCCCGAGGGGGCGAGCAAGCGCGCCGCCACCGGCCGGGCCGCCTACGGCATCGACGTGCGCATCGCGCCCCCCGGCGGCGGCGAGGAGCTGCCGCGCGGCGAGGCCGGCGAGATCCTGCTCCGCGGCCCCCAGATCACGCCGGGCTACTGGAACCAGCCCGAGCAGACCGCCGCGGCGTTCCATGACGGCTGGCTCAAGACCGGCGACGGCGGCTTCATGGACGAGGACGGCTTCGTGCACATCACCGACCGGGTGAAGGACATGATCGTCTCGGGCGGGGAGAACGTCTATTCCAAGGAGGTCGAGAACGCGATCTTCGCCCACCCCGCCGTGCAGGACTGCGCCGTGATCGCGATCCCGTCAGAGGAATGGGGCGAGGCGGTGCATGCGGTGGTGGTGTTCCGCCCCGGCGCCTCGGCCAGCTTCGAGGAGATCCGCGCCCATTGCCGCGAGCGCCTGGCCGGCTACAAGTGCCCCCGCAGCCTCGAGGTCCGTGACGCCCTGCCCCTTTCGGCCGCCGGCAAGATCGTGAAGGCTGAGCTGCGCGCGCCCTGGTGGGCGGACCGACGACGCTCGGTAGGCTAGGAAGACGACAAGGGGGGCGCTGGATGGCGCGGGTTCAGGCGGCCGACTACGGCGAGAAGCGGCAGGCGATCGTGGACGCCTCCGCGCGGCTGTTCGCCGAATCCGGCTACCCCGCGGTGCGCATCGCCGAGATCGCCAAGGCCTGCGGCGTCTCCAAGGCCATGGTCTATCACTACTTTCCGGCCAAGGACGACATCCTCCACCACCTGATCCGCGAACACCTCCAGCAGGTCGCCGACAGCCTCGAGGGCGAGATCGACCCCGACCCGGTGGTGGAACGCGCGCGGCTGGAGGCCTTCGTGCGCGGCTTCCTGGAGGCCTCCGCCAAGGCCCGCCACCGCAACCTGGTGGCGATCCACGACGTCATCTATCTGGCGCCCGAGCGGCGGGCGGAGATGCAGGTCCTCCAGCGCCGGATCATGGACCGGCTGGGCGAGCGGCTCGCCGCCGCCAACCCCGAGGCGCCGCCCGGGATGCTGCGGCCGATGGCGCTCTACCTGATGGGCGTGCTGAACTGGTCCGACCGCTGGTTCCGCGCCGACGGCCCGATCCGGGCAGAGGAGATGGCCGCCCAGGTCAACAAGGCCTTCCTGCACGGCTGGCTCAGCTTCAAGGGCTGACCGGGCGCCCCGCCCGCCCCGCGGGCGCCCCGGGCTCGACCCGGGGCCTCTCGCCGCCGGCCACGCGCGCGAGGCCCCGGGTCAAGCCCGGGGCACGCAAGTCGGCGCCCCTCCCTCCGGAAGAACAACCGTTCCGATCACCGGAACAGAAGTTCCGGCAGGAACAGCGAGATCCCCGGGACCGCCGCCAGCAGCGCCAGCCGCAGCACGTCCGCCGCCACGAAGGGCGCGACGCCGCGGTAGAGCGTGACCAGCGGCACGTCGCGCACCACCGTGCGCATCACGAAGAGGTTCATGCCCAGCGGCGGCGTGATCAGCCCGATCTCGACCGCCATCACCACCATGATGCCGAACCACACCGGATCGAAGCCCAGCCCGGTGACGATGGGGAAGAACAGCGGCACCGTCAGCAGCATCATCGACAGGCTTTCCAGCACGCAGCCCAGCACCAGGTAGATCGCGAGGATCGTCGCGATCACCGCCCAGGGCGCGAGGCCTGCGTCGCGCACCACCGCCAGCACGCCCTCATGCGCGCCGGAGAAGTTGAGGAACTCGGCGAAGACCGTGGCGCCGATCAGGATCGCGAAGATCGCGGCGGTGACCTCGGCGGTGGAGACCAGGATCTCCCACAGCACGGCGAGGGTGAGGTCGCCGCGCAGGGCCACGATCAACAGGCTGCTCGCGGCGCCGATGCCGGCGGCCTCGGTGGGGGTGAAGAGGCCGCCGTAGATGCCCCCGATCACCACGGCGAAAAGGAGCAGCACCGCCCAGACCCGGCCCAGCGCGGCGCGGACCTCGGCGAAGGGCACGCGCTCGCCGGCGGGGGCGCTGTGGGGGCGGCGCCAGACGATCCAGGCGATGGCGAGGCAGTAGCCCGCGATGCCCAGCAGGCCCGGGATCAGGCCGGCGGCGAAGAGCTCGCCGATCGGGGTCTCGGTGGCGATGCCGTAGACGACCATGATCACGCTGGGCGGGATCAGGATGCCCAGCGTGCCGCCGGCCGCCACCGCGCCGGTGGCGAGTCCGTCGGAATAGCCGCGCCGGCGCATCTCGGGCACGGCGATGCGGGACAGGGTGACGGCGGTGGCGACCGAGGAGCCGGAGACCGCCGCGAAGCCCCCGCACGACAGGATGGTGGCGAAGGCGAGCCCGCCGCGGAACCGGCCCACCAGCGCGCGGGCGGCGTCGTAGAGTTCCTCCGCCAGCCCTCCGCGGGCGACGGCCGCGCCCATCAGGATGAACAGGGGGATGACGGTCAGGGTGTAGGCGAGCGTCGTCTCCTTCACCACCAGCGCCATCGAGGCGAGCGCCATCTTGGCGCCGTAGGTCAGCCAGATCCCGGCGGTCCCCACCGACATCAGCGCCACCGCCACCGGCACGCGCGCGAAGATCAGCACGAAAGCCGCGAGGAAGCCCAGCAGCGCGACGGTCATGGCGCGCCCTCCTCGAGGTACTCGCCGCGGAGCAGCACAGCGACCAGCAGGACGGCGCGCAGCGCGAAGGCCAGGGCGCAGACGGCGCACAAAGCGGTGACGAACCCCAGCGGCCAGCCCATCGGGACCCTGAAGGTCGCCGAGACGTCGCCGAAATCCGCCGCCCGCCGCGCAAGCCGCAGCATCTGCGGCGCGGCCAGCGCGAAGATCCCCGCGCCGATCCCGCACCCGAAGGCCCGCAGCGCCAGCCGGCCGCGCCGGCCGAGCAGCGCGTCGAACAGGTCGGCGGTGATGTGCCGCTCGCGCCAGGAGACGAAGACCAGGCCGGTGAACACCGCCGCGACCAGGCAGAACTCGATCAGCTCCGAGGCGCCGGGGAGCGGGCGGTTCAGCCCCTCCCGCCCGATCACGTCCGCCGTCATCAGCCCCGTCATCGCCAGGATGGAGACGGCCGAGACCGCCTCCACCCCGCGCAGCAGCCGGGACCAGAGCCGGCGGGCCGGCCCGGGGCCCTGATCGGCGCGGCTCATTTCGACAGCGCCGCCGTCTCGTCGCGCAGCCGGCCGGGCAGCTCGGCGGCGTCGGCGACGCCGAGGCCCTGGGCCTTCTCGATCCAGGCCTGCTCCACGAAGGCGAGGCGTTCGCGCAGGGCCGCCATCAGCTCGGGGCTCGCCTCGATCACGCCGCCGGTCTCGAGCGCATTCATCTCCGCCTCGGCGGCGATGTCGTTGGCGGCGTAGCCGGCGCCGATGGTCCCGGCCATCTTCTCGCCGGCTGCGGCCATCACGACGGCCTGGTCCTCGGGGCTGAGGCCGTCCCAGGCGTCGCGGTTCATCACCAGGCCGAGCGCGGGCTGGAACAGGCCGCCCTCGACCTTGGTCATCCAGGGCATGACCTCCATCAGGCGGAAGCTCTTCATGGTGTCGAGCGGGGTGAAGGTGCCGTCCACGACGCCGGAGGCCGCGAGCTCGTACATCTCCGACACCGGCTTGTTGATCGGCACCGTGCCCAGCGCCTCGGAGGCGGCGGTGAAGCTGGCGACGGGGTTGCGCATCTTCAGCCCCTGGAGCTGGTCGATGCTCTCGATCGGCTCGCTGCGCGTCGCGATCTGGGAGGGGGTGGTGACGGCGAGCGTCAGCACCTTCACGCCCTTGAACTCGTTGCGCGGCTCGATCTCGGCCTCGAACATCCGCCACAGGGCGACGCTGAGCGCGCTGGGGTCGAAGTTGGAGAAGGGCAGCTCCGCCACCTCGGTCAGCGGGAACCGGCCCGGCGTGTAGCCCAGCACCAGGAAGGTGATGTCGGCGAGCCCGTCGACGGCGACGTCGTACTGGCCGGGGACGGAGCCCACGACCTTGGGCAGGGTCTCGATCCGCACGCGGCCGTCGGTCTTCGCCTCGACTTCGGCGATGAACGGCTTGATCGCGCCTTCCAGGACCGAGTGGCCCGCGGGGAGCCAGTTCGAGTAGCGCAGCACCGTCTCGGCCTGCGCGGGGGCGGCCTGCGTCGCGGCCAGCAGGGCGAGCCCCGCGAGGCCCGCCAGGCGTCGATCCATCTTCATGTCGCGTTCTCCCTGATGCTGCGCCTGTTCTGTCGTCGCCGGCGCCCTGTCTGCCGGGGGCCGGTCGCCGCTGCGGGCGCGCTCTCCCGGTCTCGCCCGCCGCCCGGTTCCTGTCGGAGGGGGGCGGGGCGATGGATTAATTATTAACCGGCTGTCCGGTTTATGCAACGGGAATGAATCGAGCGCAAACAGGCCTTTGCGTATGGGGTTGAGTCGTCTTCGCGTTCGAATGGGGCGTATTCGCCGACCCGTCAGCCGGCTTTCGCGAGCCGCGCGAGGCTGCCGTCCTGCGCCGCCAGCGCGGCCCGCGTCACCCCCGCCCCGGCGAGCAGGCGGCGGGCGGCCATATGCTCGGCCGGGGCGTTGACGGTCTCGACGCAGACCAGCGCCTCGCCCTCCCAGCGGTGCACGGCGAAGCCGCCGCGGGGGAGGTCGTGGAGCTCGGTCGCGGTCTCCTCGCGCGGGGGCAGGCCGGCGATCTGGAGCTTCCAGTCGGCCTGGTCGCTCCAGAACCACGGCAGGGCGGCGTAGGGCTCGGGGCGCCCGGTCAGGCGGCGGGCGATGGTGCGGGCGTGGTCGGTGGCGGCCTGCACGGACTCCAGCCGCACCCGGGCGCCGGTCCGCGGGTCGGGGAAGCTGCAGGTGTCGCCGAGCGCCGATATGGCCGGATCCGAGGTCAGCAGACGCGCGTCCGCGGCGATGCCGTCGGCGATCTCGAGGCCCGCGGCCTGCGCCAGGTCCACGTTCGGGCGCACGCCCGCCGCCAGCAGCACCAGGCCGCCGGGGATCTCCCTCCCGTCCGCCAGCGCCACGCCGCAGGCGCGGCCGCCGGCGTCGGTCAGGATCTCGGCGACCGGCACGCCGAGGGCGAGGTCGACGCCGAGATCCGCGTGCTTCGCGGCGAAGCGGGCGGAGGTATCGGGCGAGACGGCGCGGGCCATCAGGCGCGGCGCGGCCTCGACCACCGTCACGGCGCAGCCGAAGGCGCGGGCGACGGCCGCGAACTCGAGCCCGATGAAGCCGCCGCCGATCACCACCGCGCGGGCGCCGGCCTCGACCGTCGCCGGCAGCGCGTCGCGCAGGACCTGCGCGTCGGCGAGGGTGCGCAGCCCGAGCACGCCGGGGGCGTCAAGGCCGGGCAACGGCGGGCGGGCGTTGCGGGCGCCGGGGGCGAGGATCAGGTGGTCATAGGAAAGCGTCCCGCCGGAGGCGAGGGAGACCTGCCGCGCCTCCCGCAGCAGGGCCGTCGCCCGGTCGTGAACGAGGGCGATGTCGGCGGTCACGTAGAACGCCTCCGGCCGCAGGGCGAGGCGGGCGGGATCGCCGTCCTTGAGGTAGGCTTTCGACAGCGGCGGGCGCTGGTAGGGGAGGCCCGGCTCGTCGCTCAGCAGGGTCACGGGGCCCTCGTATCCCTCCTGCCTCAGGCTGGCGGCGGCCTGGAAGCCGCCCTGCCCGCCGCCCACGATCACCACGCCGGCCATCTCTCTCTCCTGTCCATCGCGCATGAAAAACGGCGGCGACCGGGGGCCGCCGCCGCAGGGTCGCCTGGCCTCCGGTCACTCGACCGGGGCGTAGCTCAGCGTCTCGTAGTCGGCCTGCATGATGGTGACGGGGGAGTTGGTGAACCGCCCGCCGGAGAAGGACGCGGGGGCCATCACGCCGGTGTCGACCGCGGGCCCGTCGGCGAGGGCCTTGTTGGTGCAGGCCCAGGTCAGATCCTCGGCGCAGCTCTGCATCGCGGCGATCAGCAGGCGGGTCGAGGTGTAGCCGGCCATCGAGTAGCGGTTGATGCGGGCGACCTCGTCCTCGGAGAGATACTCGCGCGCCAGATCAAGGAAGGCCTTGCCCGCGTCGGACTGCAGGGGCGCCACATAGTCCACCGCGTAGATCCCGTCGGAGGCCGGGCCGATGGCCTTGAGCACCTCCGGCACGCGGCCGGGCCAGAAGGTGGCGATGGCCGGCGTGATGCCCAGCTTCTCGGCCTCCTTCACCATGGCGATGTTCTCGGAGATGATGCCGCCGGCGACCAGGACCTCGACGCCGGCGTCCTTCACGCGCAGCATCTCGGAGGAGAAGTCCTTCTGGCCGCGGGCGTAGCGGGTCTCGAACGCGACCTCGATCTCGGCCTCGCCCTTGGCCTGCTCGATGCCCTCGCGCAGGGCTGCGCCGTAGTCGTCGTCCTGGGTGATCACGCCCCACTTGGCGCCGGGATACTTGTTCGCAAGGTAAAGCGCGAGCTGGTGCATCCCCTCGGTGTAGGACTGGCCGACGACGAAGACGTTGTCCATCGGCGGCTCGTAGAGCGGCGGCAGCGGGCCGATGGGGATCATCGTGGGGATCCCCGACTGCTTGAGGATCGGGATCGAGGCGACCGCCTGGCCCGAGCCCGAGACCGCGGTCAGCGCAAAGACCTTGTCGACGCCGATCAGCTTGCGAAGGCTCTGGATGGTGCGGGAGGTGACGTAGCCGTCGTCCTCCGCCACCAGCTTCAGTTCGCGCCCGCCGACGCCGCCGGCGGCGTTGGCCTCGGCCAGCGCCAGGCGGACGCCGAGGTTGTGGGCGATGCCCAGCAGGCCCGGCGGGCCGGTCAGCGGCTCGACCTCGCCCAGCAGGATCTCGGTGTCGGTCACCCCCTGGTCGGCGGCCATCGCGGGGGCGGCCAGGGCCGCGGCCAGAAGCGCCGCGCCTTTCCATGATTTCATCGGTTCGTCCTCCCTGTCGTTTTTCGTTCAGTAGCGAAGGGGCCAGAGCGTCCAGACCCGCTGCGCGTCTCTCCACAGGCCCATCAGCCCCTCGGGCTGCAGGCGCAGGAACAGGATGATCACCAGCCCGTAGAGCACGCCCTTCACCTCGTGCGCGCCGGTCGAGAGCAGGGCGCGGGCGCTGTCGCCGAAGGCTGCGAAGAGCATCGAGACGACCTCGGGCAGGCCCACGAGGAACACCGCCCCCAGGACCGCGCCGGCGATCGAGCCCATGCCGCCCACGATCAGCATCGCCAGCGCCTCGATCGAGAGCAGGAACGGGAAGCCGTCCACCGTCACGAAGCTGAGGAAGATGCCGTAGAGCGCGCCCGAAATCCCCACCACGAAGGACGAGGCGACGAAGGCGTAGAGCTTGTAGGTGCGCAGATCGACGCCCATCACCCGGGCGGCGTCGTCCTTGTCGCGGATCGCGAACCAGGCCCGCCCGATGCGCGAGCGGCGAAGGTTGAGCGCGCCGAGGATGGTCAGCACCAGGAAGATCGCCACCAGCCGGAACAGGTCCTGGTCGGTGAACACCGTCCAGCCCAGCACGGTCGGGCGGTTCACGAAGATGCCCGAGGCGCCGTTGGTCAGGCCCGGGAACTCCAGCACCAGGTGCACCACGATGAAGGCGGAGGCCAGCGTGGTGATCGCGAGATAAAGGCCGGTCAGCCGCAGCGAGGGGATGCCCACCAGCACCGAGGCCGCCGCCGGGACCAGCCCCGCCAGCAGGAAGCCCGCCAGCGGATCCCAGCCCCAGGTCTCGACCGGGATCGCGTAGCCGTAGGCGCCCAGCACCATGAACCCGGTCTGGCCGAGCGAGATCAGCCCCGTCCACCCGGTCAGGATGTTCAGCCCGATGCCTCCGACCGCGGTGATCATCATCAGCGTGACCAGCGTCAGCAGGTAGGTGTCGAGGACGAAGGGCGCCGCAGCCAGCGACGCCAGCCCGATCGCGATCCAGACCCGCTGGGGCCATGAGTCGGTCAGCGCCAGGTGCTCGGCGATGGTCTGCTTGTAGAACCCGGAGCGCATCAGAGCCTCTCGATCCGCTTTTCGCCGAACAGGCCGTAGGGACGGACCATGAGGATGGCGATGATGATGACGAAGCCGGCGACCTCCTTCAGGCCGGGGCTGAGGTAGCCCCCGACGAGGTTCTCGGTGATGCCGATGACCACGCCGCCGAAGGCGGAGCCCACGACCGAATCCAGCCCGCCGAGGATCGTCGCCGGGAAGGATTTCAGCCCCAGCGCGTAGAGGGAGGGCGAGAGCTCCCAGGCGATGGCGAAGAGGGCGCCGGCGATGCCCGACATCACCGCCGCCGCGCCCCAGGCCGCCTGCTGGACGCGGGCGGTCTTCACCCCCATCAGCCGGGCGGTGGCGTCGTCGGAGGCCACCGCGCGCATGGCGATGCCGAAGCGGGAATACCGGAAGAAGGCGAGCATGGCGGCGACCGCGACGGCGAGCGCCACGACCACCCCGATCTGGGCCCCGCGCACCCGGACGCCGCCCAGGTCGACCAGCGCCGAGCCTGCGGCCAGCCCCATGTCGTGGGGCAGCGCGTCCCAGACCAGCATGGTCCCGGAGCGGAAGATCACCGCCAGCCCGATGGTGGTCATGATCCGGCTCAGGATCGGCTCGTCGACCATGGGGCGGATCACGATCCGCTCGACCGCCAGCGCGAAGAGGACCGAGAAGACGATGGCGCCCGCCGCGGTCAGCCAGGGGTTCCCGTCGGTGGCCGAGGCGATGGAGAAGGCGACGTAGGCGGTGATCATGCCCATCTCGCCCTGCGCGAAGTTCAGCAGGCCCGTGGCCTTGAAGATGATCGCGAAGCTCATCGCGATCAGGCCGTAGACGGCCCCGACGGCGAGGCCGGAGACCAGCAATTCGATCAGGTAGTTCATGCGGGGACCTCTGCGGGGCCGTAGATCTGTTCCAGCTCGCGGGCGAACTTCGTCTCGATGATCGAGCGGCGGACCTTCTGGGTGGCGGTCAGCTCGCCGTCGTCGTGGTCGAGCTCCTTCTCCAGGATCACGAAGCGGCGGATGTTCTCGACGCGCGCGAAGCGGCTGTTGACCTCGTCGACCACGGTCTGGATGTGGGCGCGCATCTCGGGCAGCAGGGCCAGCGACTTGTAGGTGGTGTAAGGCAGGTCCTGCTCGCCGGCCCACAGGCCCGCGTTGTCGAAATCGAGCTGGATCAGCGCGCCCAGGAACTTGCGGCCGTCGCCGGTGACGATGACCTCCTTGATGCAGGGGTGGTCCTTGAGGGCGTTCTCGATCTCGGAGGGGGCGATGTTCTTGCCGCCCGAGGTGATGATGATCGCCTTCTTGCGGTCCACGACCGAGATCTCGCCATTGTCGAGGGTCGCCACCACGTCGCCGGACAGCAGCATGTCGCCCTGCATGGTCTTCGCGGTGGCCTCCGGGTCGCGGAAGTAGCCCTTGAAGACCGCGGGGCCGCCGAGGAGGATCTCGCCGTCCTCGGCGATCTCGTAGGCCGTGCCCTCGACCGGCAGGCCGCAGCCGCCCAGCCGGAAGTAGCCGGGGCGCTGGACGAAGACGCAGCCGGCGACCTCGGTCATGCCGTAGCCCTGCGCCAGCGGCAGGCCGATGACGGAGAAGAAGCGCAGCGTCTCGGGGCTGACCGAGGCGCCGGCGCACAGCCGGTGATAGGTGCGGTCGAGCCCCATGTGCCGCTGCACGTTGCGGAACATCAGCCAGTAGGCGGCCTGCCATTGCAGCTTCTGCGCAAGGGAGAGGCGTCCGTCGTTGGCCTGCCGCGCGTCGTCCAGCCGGCGGCCAAGGCGCAGGAAGGTTTCCGCGATGCGCCGGCGGGCGGGGCCGCTTTCGCGCAGGCGAAACTCGAACCCCTCCTTCATCTTCTCCCAGATGCGGGGGACGCCGACCATGAAGGTGGGGGCGATCTCGCGGACGTTGAGGTTCACCGCGTCGATGGACTCGGCGAAATTCACCGTGCCGCCCGCGACCAGCAGCATGGCCATCGAGTAGCAGCGCTCGGCCGCGTGGCAGAGGGGGAGGTAGCCCACCGCCTCGATCCGGCGGCGGTCCGCGCCGACGGTGCGGGCGTAGGCGTGGGTCGAGTAGACGATGTTGCGATGGGTCAGCATCGCGCCCTTCGGCGGGCCGGTGGTGCCCGAGGTGTAGACCATCAGCGCGGCGTCGTCGGGCGAGGTCTCCTCCATCATCGCGTCGATGCGGGCGTCGGCGTCGGGGTTCGCCGCCAGATAGGCGTCGCCCGCCTCCAGCAGCGCTTCGAAGGAGGTCAGCTGCGGGTTGGCGTAGAGGCGCATCCCCTTCATGTCGACGCAGACGACATGGGCGAGCTCGGGCAGCCCCTCGCCGTTGGCCTGGGCGTCGAGGACCTTGTCGGTCTGCTCCTGGTCGCCGCAGACCGCGAGCCGCGCGCCGCTGTGGCGGGCGATGTATTGCAGCTCGGGCCAGGGGTTGGTGGGGTAGATGCCGACGGGGATGGCGCCGATCATCTCGGCGCCGAGGTCGGCGTAATACCACTCCGGCGTGTTCTCCGAGGCGATGACGATGCGGTCGCCGCGCCCGATGCCGAGGCTCAGCAGCGCCCGCGCGAAGCGCCGCGCCTGGCGTTCGTAATGCGCCCAGTCGTAGCGGCGCCAGACGCCGAGGTCCTTCTCGCGCAGGGCAAGCTCCCGCGGCGTGCGCCGGGCGCGTTCGCGCAGCAGGCGCGGGAGGGTGGTGTTCCCCGCGCGCAGGGTCTCGAAGTCCAGCGGGTCGTGGCCTGCGGGAAGCGGCGTGCGGTCGACGGCCAGCAGCTCGGCCGGCGCGTCGGGCAGGCGGGGGGGCGTGTGCAGGGTCATCAGCCGGCCTTCGCTTTCAGCATCGGGACGGGCTCGGCCCGCTCGGCGGCGGCCTTGGCGCCGAGGTAGGCCTCGATCACGCCGGGGTGGGCCTGGACCTCGGCCGGGGTCCCTTCGGTGATCGTGGCGCCGAAGTTCAGCGCGTGGACCCGGTCGGAGATGTCCATCACCAGGTGCATGTCGTGCTCGATCATCAGGATCGACACGCCCAGCTCGTCGCGGATGTCGAGGATGAAGCGGGCGATGTCCTCGGTCTCCTCCTGGTTCATGCCGGCGACGATCTCGTCCAGCAGCAGGAGCTTGGGGTCGGTCGCGAGCGCCCGGCCGAGTTCCACGCGCTTCTGCTGGCCGTAGCTGAGGGTTCCGACGACCTTGTCGCGGATCGTCTCGATCTCGAGGAACTCGATGATCTCCTCGGCGCGCTCGCGGGCGGCGATTTCCTCGCGCCGGGGGCGGCCGAAGTGGAAGACGGCCTCGATCAGCGAGGTCTTCATGCGCCAGTGCCGGCCGACCAGGATGTTGTCGACGACGGTCCCGTGCTTGAACAGCGCGAGGTTCTGGAAGGTGCGCCCGATGCCATGGCGCACATAGTCGTGGGGCGCCACGCGGGCGAGGTCGCGGCCCATCAGCTCGATGCGCCCCTCGGTCGGGGGCAGCACGCCCGAGATCATGTTGAACAGCGTGGTCTTGCCCGCGCCGTTGGGGCCGATGATCGAGACGATCTCGCCCGCGTCCACATGGGTCGAGACGCCGTTGACCGCGGTCAGCCCGCCGAAGCGCTTGGTCACCCCGGTCAGTTTCAGGAGAGGCGCGCTCACGACAGCCACCTCTTGCGGCGCTTGTAGTGCTTCACGTCGCGAAAGCTGCGGCGCTCCCCCCCGCCCGAGAAGCCGAGGTAGTATTCCTGCACGTCGAGGTTGCCGCGCATCTGCTCGGCGGGGCCGTCGAGCACCACGCGCCCGTTCTCCATGATGTAGACGGTGTCGGCGATCTCCATCGCCTGCATGGCGTTCTGCTCGACCAGCAGGATGGTCATGCCGAACTCGGCGCGCAGGTGGGCGACGGTGGCGTAGATCTGGTCGACGATCAGCGGGGCGAGGCCGAGGCTCGGCTCGTCCAGCGCCAGCAGGCGCGGCTCGGCCATCAGGGCGCGGCCGACGGCGACCATCTGCTGCTCGCCGCCCGAGAGGTAGCCCGCGATCTGGCGGCGACGCTCGGCGAGCCGCGGGAACAGGTCGTAGACCTGCGCGCGCAGGCGGGCGAGGTCGGCGGCGGACTTGAGGTGTCCGCCCATGGTGATGTTGTCCTCGACCGTGAGGTTCGCGAACAGCCGCCGACCCTCGGGCACCAGCGAGACGCCGCGCGCGACGATGCGGTCGGCGGGGGTGCGGCCCAGGTCCTCGCCGTCGAGCAGGATCGCGCCCTTCTCGATCTCGCCCTCCTCCAGCGCCAGCGTGCCGGTCAGCGCCTTGAGCAGCGTCGACTTGCCGGCCCCGTTCGAGCCCAGCAGCGCCACCACCGCGCCCCGCGGAACCGACAGCGAGACGTCGCGCACCGCCTCGACTGCGTGGTCGTAGACGATCCTTGCGTTGCGGATCTCGAGCAACGGGGGCGCCGCGCCCCCTGCCGCCTGGGTCTCGGTCTGGATCAAGCTGTCGGTCTCCCTGGCCCGGTCGGATCTCGTGCGCCTCGCCCCGCGGAATTAGCAGGCTGGACGTTCGGCTTTTTTATAAGTCTCTATCACAGATCGTTCCACGCGCAACCGGTGAATGCGGGAAACGGCCGCCTGGGGCGCAATAAAATCCGAACGGTCGGTTTTTTAATAAGGCGCGAAGCGCGCGGAGGCGCCCTGCCCCGTCAGTCGGGGCGCGGCGCGCTCCGAAAACCGTTGAGGAATATGTCCACGGTGCGGTCGGCGAAGGCCTCGGGCGAGATCGGGCCGTCGCGGTCGTACCAGGCGAAGGTGTAGTTCAGGATCCCCAGCAGCATCATCGCGTAGGTGCTGTCGGAGCTGATCGCCAGCCGACGGGAAGCATCCAGCCGCGCCAGCGCGTTGCGCACGATGGAGACGATCTTGCGCTGGTCGCCGGCGATCTTGCGGCGCAGGTCGGGCTCCAGCAGGTTGAAGTCGTTCAGCAACACCACCTGCTCATGGGCGTTGACCGCGTTCAGGCGCATGATGCAGCGGGCGACCTCGCTCAGATGCGCCTCGGGGTCGAGGCGCTGCTCCTCGATGGCCTCGAGCTGGCCGAGCATCTCGGCGACGTGGCCCTCGATGATTTCGGCGAGGATCTCCTCCTTCGAGCCGAAATAGTGGTAGAGCGCGCCACGCGACGAGTCGCAGGCCTTGGCCAGATCCAGGATGGTCGCGGTCGCGAATCCCTTCTCGGCGAACAGTTTGCCGGCTGTCCGGAGTATCTTCTCCCGAATCTCGGGATAGAGCTGCGACTGGGTCCGGGCCATGCACTCGTCCTCTGCTGCGCCTTCGCCCTTGTGTTGTCGCAAACCGGGACCGCGCGGGCAAGCCGCGGATGGTTGCGGCGCGAACCGGTCGATGAAAGATTAACAAGACGGCCGGACGGATTATGATTCGGTCCCAACATCCAACCGGGAGGATTCGGCAATGCGGACCGACGACCGTTTCGACGTGGTGGTGATCGGCGCCGGCGCGGGGGGCTGCTGCGCCGCCGCGCGCACCGCCGCCGCGGGCCTGCGCACGCTCATGATCGACGACCACGCCTGGCTCGGCGGGCGCGCGGGCACCGAGATCATCGACGGCCACAAGGTCAACATGGGCGCCATCGCGCTCGAGCCCGGCGGCGTCTTCGAGGAGACCTTCCGCCTCGCCGGCGCCGAGCTGGAGATCCGCGAGCCGAACCCCGCGACCGTCTTCTACCTCGACCGCAAGGTGGTGAACGTCCAGAAGGGGGGCCTGGGGATGCTGCTGGGGGGGCTGACGAAACAGGCCTCGAAGGTGCTCGACCAGTTCGCGCAGGCGCGCTCCGGCTCCCTGCCCGACGGGCGCGAGTCGACCGAGGACTGGCTGAAGCGCTACACCTCCAACGCCACGGTGCACGCGATCTTCCGCAACCTGTGCGCGGCGATCTTCGCGATGAACGCCGACGAGATCCCGGCCCGCGCCTTCCTGACCTATTTCACCTCCAAGGGCGCCTTCAAACGCTTCGGCTTCCACCCCGAGGGAACCGGCGGCGCCTGGGCCGCGCTGGCCGGCGCGGTGGAGCGGCTGGGCGGCGAGGTCTGGCTGGAGGCGCCGGCGGTGGACCTCGAGATCGAGGGCGGCGCGATCCGCGCCGTCGTGATCCGCCGCGACGGCGAGACGGTGCGCGTCCCCGCTTCGTCCGTGATCTTCAACGGCGGCCCCCGGGCGCTGGCAGGGCTGGCGGAGGCGCATCTCTCCCCCGACTACATCCGCCGCACGCGCGAGGTGCTCAAGCCCGCGGCCAACATCGTCTACAACTTCGCCGCCCGCGAGGACATCATGCCCGCCCCCGGCATCATGACCTTCGGACGCACCGCCACCGGGCGGCTGTGCAACATGGCGAACCTGACCGCCGCCTGCCCCGAGCTCGCGCCCGAGGGCTGGCATCAGTATGTCGCCTACGCCGTCCCCCGCCCCGCCATCGGCGACTTCGACTCCGACGCCGAGGTCGAGAACGGCCTGAAGGACCTGCGCGAGCAGTTCCCCGGCTTCGACGACCGGGTGAAGATGCTCTCGATCCGGGTGATGCGGGACGAGTGGCCCGCCCAGCGCTCCGGCGCCGGCTACGACATGGAGCAGGAGACCGGGATCGACGGGCTGTGGTGCGTGGGCGACGCGGTGAAGACCTACGGCAACGGCGGCACGCAGGCCTGCGCCGAGACGGCGAGGATCGCCGTCGACCGGATCCTCGCCGCGCGCCGCCAGCCGGCCTGAGCCCCGCAGGCGCCGGTGGACGCCGGCGCCACCGGCTGCTTTCCTGACCGACACAGAGAAACCGGACTCGAATCCGGATCGGGAGGAAGACCAGATGACATTGAGGCTGGATGGACGGGTGGCCGTGGTCACCGGCGCCGGCGCGGGGCTGGGCCGTGCGCATGCGCTGCTGCTGGCGAAGCAGGGCGCGAAGGTGGTGGTCAACGACCTCGGCGCCACCATGGACGGCACGGGCGAAAACATGGCCGCCGCCGACCGCGTGGTGGACGAGATCCGCGACGCCGGCGGCGAGGCGGTGGCGAACTACGACAGCGTCGCCAGCAAGGAGGGCGGCGAGGCCATCGTCGGCGCCGCCCTCCACGCCTTCGGGCGCGTCGACGTTCTGGTCAACAACGCCGGCATCCTGCGCGACAAGTCCTTCGCCAAGGCGAACCTGGACGACTTCCGCACCGTCTTCGACGTGCACTACTGGGGCGGGGTGTTCTGCACCAAGGCGGCCTGGGGGCCCATGCTCGACCAGGGTTTCGGACGGGTGATCTTCACCACCTCGGTGGCCGGCACCTCGGGCAACTTCGGGCAGGCCAACTACGGCTCGGCCAAGGAGGGGCTGCTGGGGCTGATGCGCACGCTGGCCATCGAGGGCGCGAAGAAGAACGTGCTGGTCAACGCCGTCTCGCCGGGCGCGCGCAGCCGGATGACCGAGAACCTCGGCATCCCCGAGGACTACCTCGCCATGCTCGACCCCGGCCATGTCTCGCCGGCGGTGGCCTATCTCGCCTCCGAGGCCTGCCAGGACACCGGCGTGATCGTCACCGCGGCCGCCGGCGGCTTCGGCCGGCTGCATTACTTCGAGAGCCAGGGCGTGCAGTTCGACCCCCACGGCCCCGCCTCGGTCGAGGACGTGGCAGCCGCCTGGGGCCGGATCACCGCCTTCGAGGGGATGAAGCCGTCGGAATTCGGCGCCTCGGGCCGCACGCAGGATCGGCTGGCGACCCTGAAATGACGGCGGCGCGCCGCCGGGGGCGGACCCCGGCGGCGAGGCCCGTTCAGATCCGCTTGGCGACCTCTTCCAGCATCACCTCCGTCGCGCCGCCGCCGATGCGCAGGATGCGGGCGTCGCGGGCCATGCGCTCGATCGGGGTTCCGCGCATGTAGCCGGTTCCGCCGTGGAGCTGCAGGCAGCCGTGGACCACCTCGTGCAGGATCTCGGGGCCGGTGGACTTGATCATCGCCGTCTCGAGGCTGACCGGCCGGCCGCCGTCGAGCGCGAGCGCGGTCTGGTAGGTCATCGCGCGCACCATCGCCACCTGGCTCGCCAGCATCGCCAGCCGCTGGCGGGTGGCCTGCTGGTCCCAGATCGTCTTGCCGAAGGCGCGGCGCTGGCGGACGTAGTCGAGCGTCAGCTCGATGGCCTTGGCGCCCTCGCCGGCCGAGAAGGCGCCGATCATCAGGCGCTCATGCTCGAAGCCCTGCATGATCGCGTAGAAGCCCCGGTTCTCGCCGCCCAGCAGGGCCGAGGCCGGCACGCGGACGTTGTCGAAATAAAGCTCCGCGGTGTCCGAGCTGAGCCAGCCGTGCTTCTTGAGCTTCTGCGCCACGCTCACGCCCGGCGTGTCGCGGGGCACGAGGAACAGCGACAGGCCGCGGGCGCCTTCGCCCCCGGTGCGCGCGCCCACGATCAGCAGGTCGCCGTAGACGCCGTTGGTGATGAACATCTTCGAGCCGTCGATGATCCAGTCCGCGTCCTCGCCGGGCCCGTCCCGCCGCGCCTTCGTGCGCAGGGCCGCCACGTCCGAGCCGCCGCCCGCCTCGGTCACCGCGATGGCGCAGACGACCTCGCCCGCGCAGATCCGGGGCAGCCATTCGGCCTTCTGCTCGGGCGTGCCGACGCGGGAGATGTGGCTTGCGGACATGTCCGTGTGCACCGTGATCGCGGCGGTGACGCCCCCGAAGGTGGAGCGGCTGAGCTCCTCCCCGAACACCACGGACGCCAGCGCCCCCATCTGCGTTCCGCCATAGTCCTCCGCGTGCTGCATCCCCAGCAGGCCCAGCGCGCCGAGCTTGCGGAACAGCTCGCGCGGGATCTCGCCGGCCTCCTCCCAGTCCTCGGCATGGGGCTGGATCTCGGTCTCGACGAAGCGGCGCACCTGGGTGCGGAGCATCTGCAGCTCTTCCGGCACGAAGTCGGGATCGGGCAGACGGAAGCCCTTCTCGGGCGTCTGGGCGAATGCGTTCACTTCGGGGGCCTCCCTGTGCGCCCTCCCTCCGGGCCCCTTTGCAGGACCCATGCGGGGGTGCTATTCAATTTCAAGACGGACGTCCGGTTAATGCGATGGTTACGCCGCCGCAACCGTGGCGGTCAAGCGTGCCGAGACGTTTCGACCCCCGCGCTGGCGGTTGACCGCTGCACCGAACCAAATTAATAAAACGCCTGTCCGGTTTATTGACTCAGCCCCGCGCCTCCCCCCGGAGCCGCGCCCCGCCACCCCATTCAAGGAGGCCGACATGGACGGTTCCCCCCACCCCGGCCGCTGGGACGGCCTGATCGAGCCCGGCCGGGTTCACGGCTCGCTCTATTACGACGAGGCGATCTTCCGCGAGGAGGTCGAGAAGATCTGGTTCCGCACCTGGGTCTACATCGGCCACGAGAGCGAGATCCCCGAGAACAACGACTTCGTGACCAAGAGCCTCGGCCCGATGCCGGTGCTGATGGTGCGCGACATGAAGGGCGAGGTGCGGCTGCTGCTGAACCGCTGCCCCCACCGCGGCAACGCCGTCTGCGTGCAGGAGAAGGGCAACCGCGCCCGCTTCACCTGCCCCTACCACTCCTGGACTTTTGCAAATGACGGCCGGTTGATCGGCTACGCCTTTCCAGAGGGTTACCGCGACGCGCCGAAGAACGAGCTCGGCCTCGGCCAGGTTCCGCGCGTCGAATCCTACCGCGGCTTCGTCTTCGGCTGCATGGACCCCGACGTGATCCCGCTGGAGCAGCATCTGGCGGGGGCCAGGCGCACCATCGACCAGGCCTGCGACAACTCCCCCACCGGCGAGATCGAGATCACCGCGGGCTTCCTCAAGCACCGCACCCGGGCCAACTGGAAATTCATCCTCGAGAACGAGTGCGACGGCTATCACCCGGCCTTCGTGCACTCCTCGATCTTCTCGGTCTCGGACAGCCAGATCGGCTCGATCTACGGCGACGACGCGATCTGCGTGACCCGCGCGCTGGGCGGCGGCCACACCGAGGTCGACGTGCGCCCCGAGTTCCGCCGCCGCGACGAGCCGCTGAGCTGGTTCGGGACCACCGCGGCGAAGCTGCCCGCCTACGTCCAGCAGATGAACGAGGCCTATGGCGAGGAAAAGGCCCGCGAAATCATGATCGACGGCATGCCGCACGTCATGATTTTCCCGAATCTGTTCATCGCGGAGATCCAGATCTTCGTGATCCAGCCGGTCTCGGCCCACGAATCGATCCAGAACGTCACCGCGATCCAGTTCAAGGGCGCGCCCGACATGAACCGCCGCCTGCGCCAGCAGACCATGGGCTCGGTCGGGCCGGCGGGCTTCCTGCTCGCCGACGACACCGAGATGTACGAGCGCAACCAGCGCGGACTGGAAATCCGGGACCCGGAGTGGCTGTTCCTGAAACGTGGCGAGCATCGCGAGCGCCAGGACGAGGACGGCTTCACCATCGCCCATTCCACCGACGACCTGCCCAGCCGCCACATCTGGGACCACTACAAGACCCTGATGTCGCGCCCGCTGAAGGAGGCCTGAGCCATGTCGATCGCCGCCCAGGACATCGCCGGCCCCGAGATCCTCAAGGAATGGACCGGCGCCGACAAGCACGCGGTCCGCGCCGACCCCGCGCTGCATTTCGAGATCTCGCAGTTCCTCTACCGGGAGGCCCGCCTGCAGGACACCCATGACTACGACGGGTGGGAGGCGCTGTGGACCGACGACGCCCTCTACTGGGTGCCCGCCAACGGCGCCGACATCGACCCCGAGCGGCAGATGTCGATGATCTACGACAACCGCTCGCGCATCGGGCTGCGCATCCGGCAGCTCAAGACCGGGCGGCGGCATAGCCAGACCCCGCCCAGCCAGCTCGCGCGCACCATCTCCAACATCGAGCTGCTGGAGAGCCCCGCGGACTCCGGGGGCGAGGACATCCGCGTCGCCGCCAACGCGATGATCTTCGAGACCAACCTGCGCGCCGACACCGTCTGGGGCGCGCGCAACGAATACACCCTGCGCCGGATCGACGGCGAACTGCGCATGGCCTTCAAGAAGGTCGTGCTGGTCAACAACAACAAGGCGATCTGGACCCTGTCCTTCCTCGTCTGAGGATCGTCCGCGGGAGGAGACCCCCATGCAAGACCACGCCCCCCAGCCCGAGGCGCTGATCGCCGAGGGCCCCGTGCTGGTGCGCTACGCCGACGGCATAGCCGAGATCGAGCTCAACCGCCCCGAGCACGCCAACGGCTTCAGCCTCGAGCTTGGCCGCCGCCTGCACGAGGCGATCATGACCGTCCACGGCGACAGACGGGTGCGCGCCGTGATCCTCTCGGGCCGCGGCCGCATCTTCTGCGCCGGCGGCGACGTGAAGGAGTTCTTCTCGAAGGGCGAGGACCTGCCGAACTTCCTCAGGATGGCCACCGCCTACCTTCAGACCTGCGTCTCGGGCCTGACCAACCTGGAAGTGCCGGTGATCGCGAAGATCCAGGGCTACGCCACCGGCGGGGCCGGGATGGGGCTGACCTGCGCGGCCGATATCGCGATCTGCGGCGCCTCGACCCGGTTCATGGCCGGCG
>CAXGVP010000002.1:0-27523 GCA_964013055.1 uncultured Albimonas sp. | reverse complement strand
CCCCTCGCCGCCGCCTGCCCCGCGCCGCGTGCGCGCCCGTCCCGCCGGCGCGCCGCCCGACGCGGTGCTCCCGCCGTTCCCTCCCGTCCCCCCCCTTCCCGACCGGGCGCGCCCTGCGCCCCCCTCGCCCCTCGCCGCCCGCGCCGTCGCCCGCCCCGCGCCGCGGGCGCGCCCGTCCCGCCGGCGCGCCGCCCGACGCGGCGCTTCCGCCGTTCCCTCCCGTCCCCCCTTCCCGATCGGGCGCGCCCTGCGCCCCCCTCGCCCCTCGCCGCCCGCGCCGCCGCCCGCCCCGCGCCGCGGGCGCGCCCGTCCCGCCGGCGCGCCGCCCGACGCGGCGCTCCCGGGCCCTCGGCCCGCCGGGACCCTCCCGGCCGGGCCCGCCCCCCTGCCCCGCGCCTCATGCCGCAGCGCAACAGGCGTCGCGCGGCCTCGGGTCGCGGAGGGCCGGGGCCGCGCCCTCCCCTATAGTCGGACCCGGTCCCCGCGACCGATCGCGACCCCCAGACCGGCGGAGATCCATGCCCCTCGTCCCCCATCCGCGCGCGCCCCGATGAGCGTCCGGCCCAACCTGTTCCTGGTCGGCGCCCCGAAATGCGGGACCACCGCGCTGGCGCAGTACCTGTCCGAGCGCGAGGACGTGTTCTTCTGCGCCCCCAAGGAACCCTTCTTCCTGGCCGACGACATCCCCGGCCTGCGCGAGATGACCTTCCTGCCCGACGAGGCCGCCTACCTGAAGCTGTTCGAGGCCGCCGACCCCGCCCGGCACAAGATCGTGGCCGAGGGCTCGACCGCCTACCTGCGCTCGACCCGCGCGATCCCCGCGGCGCTGGAGATGTCCCCCGACGCCCGCTTCATCGCCATGCTGCGCGACCCGGTGAAGATCGCCCACGGCTACCACATGGAGCAGATCTACGACCGCAACGAGGACGTCGAGGACTTCGAGACCGCCTGGCGCCTGCAGGACGCCCGCGCCGGCGGGCAGGCGATCTCGCCCCACGCCCGCATCCCCGCCTTCCTGCAGTACGAGGACACCGCGCGCATCGGCGAGCAGCTGGAACGCTTCTTCGCCGCCGTCCCCCAGGACCGCCGCCTGGTGCTCCTGCAGGAGGACCTGCTCAAGGACCCGCGCGGAACCTGGCTGAAGGTGCAGGCCTTCCTCGGCCTGCCCGACGACGGCCGCGAGGAATTCCCGCCGGTGAACCCGTCGCGCAAACACCGCTTCCCGTGGCTGGCCAACCTGGTGCTGGACCCGCCCGGTCCCCTGAAGCGCCCGGTCTACGCCCTGCGCGCCTGGCTGGTGCGCACCCGCCCGCCGATCATCGAGAAGATCAAGGCCTCGCTGCGCAAGGAGCAGGCGCGCGAGGCGCTGAGCCCCGAGTTCGAGGCCGAGCTGCGCGCCCTGTTCCTGCCCGAGGTCGAAAAGGTCGAGACCCTGCTCGGCCGCGACCTCTCGGCCTGGAAGCCGGCCGCCGCGCCCGCCCCAGCCTCCGACCCCGCCTCCGACCCTGCCGGCGCCCGGGCCGCGGGCTGAGCGCCCCGCCCGCCCGCGATCCCCCGGCCCGCCCGCGCTCCACCCCGTCCGCGCTCCACCCCGTCCGTCCGCCCGCGCTTCATCCCGACCGTCCGCCCGCGCTTCATCCCGCCCGCCCGTCCGCGCTTCATCCCGCCCGCCCGTCCGCGCTTCGTCCCACCCGCCCGCCCGGGCCCCCCACCCGGACCGCTCCGCCGGTCCTTCCCCCGGACCGCCGCCCCGGTCCCCCGAGAGGTTCGAAGATCCCCATGGAGAGCCCGCGGCTCGAGTCCGCCCGCAAGTCCCGCTTCGCCCGGCGCATCGCGCGCCTGCGCACGCGCGTCGCGGGCGAGGGCACGGGGGGCGTGCTGCGCAACATGGCCACGCTCGCGCTCGGCGCCGGCGCCGCCCGCGCGCTGGGGGTGGCGGCGATCCCGGTGCTCACCCGGCTCTATTCGCCCGAGGACTACGGGGCGCTGGCGGCCTTCACGGCGCTGGTGCTGATGCTCACGCCGCTGACCACGCTGTGCTACGGCATGGCGATCCCCCTGCCCAAGCGCGACGAGATGGCGGCCAACCTGCTGGCCCTGACCCTGCTGGTCACCGGGATCGGCACGGCGCTGATCGCGCTGGCGCTGTGGGCGCTCGGCCCGTGGTTCCTGACCCTGATCTCGATGGAGGCGATGATCCCCTGGTGGGGCCTGCTGCCCGTCGCCCTCTTGGGCGCGAGCCTCTTCGAGACGCTCAGCTTCTGGGCCACCCGCGCGCGCGTGTTCCGCGCGCTCGCCCGCGCGCAGGTGGTGCAGACGGCGCTCGGGGTCGGGGCGCAGATCCTGCTGGGGCTCGCCGGGCTCAAGCCCGCGGGCCTGCTGATCGGCCACACCCTGCAGCGGGGCGGCGGCTCCTTCACCCTGCTGGCCCCGTTCCGCGGCCGCCTGCGGGAGCTGTGGCCCCAGGTCTCCTGGGCCCGCATCCGCATGCTGGCCGGGCGGCACCGGGGCTATCCGCTCTATCGCCTGCCCTCGCAGTTCCTGCTGGCGGCCTCGGCGCAGGGGCCGCTGATCCTGACCTCGGCCCTCTATGCGGCGGGCGAGACCGGGCAGCTCGGCCTCGCGCTGATGGCGCTGGCGGTTCCGATGAGCCTCTTCGGGCACACCATGGGCCGGGCCTTCTACGGCGAGATCGCCTCGATCGGCCAGCGCCGCCCCGAGCAGGTGCGCGCCCTCACCCATGCGGTCCTCAAGCGCCTGGCGCTGGTCGCGGCCCCGGCGGCGGGCGTGCTGATGCTGTTCGGGCCGGAGCTGTTCTCCCTCGTCTTCGGGGCGGAATGGGAGATGGCGGGCCGGCTCGCCTCGCTGCTCTCGATCTACCTGCTGTTCCAGTTCCTGGGCACGCCGGTGTCCTACATCCTCTATGTCTTCGACGGGCAGAAACTGCTGCTGGGGCTCAACATCCAGCGCGCGGTGCTGGTCGCGGCCAGCTTCGGGGCGGCCCATGTGCTGGCGATGCCGCTCGAGGACACGATCCTGCTCTATTCCGTGCTGATCTCGGCCCATTACGCCGCCAGCATCCTGATCACGCTCCGGAGGATCCCCTCCGGCGCCTCCGACCCGCAGGCCTGAGCCATGACCGACACTTCCCCCGCCCTGGTCGCGGAGCTGGAGCGGATCTGCCCCGGCGGCGTGGTCCGGAACCTGCCGCTGGCGCAGGTCAGCCGCTGGCGCATCGGCGGCCCCGCCGACCTGGTGCTGCGCCCCGGCGGGATCGCCGAGCTGGCCGCCCTGCGCGCCTTCTTCCACCGCGAGGGGCTGCCCCACCTGGTGATCGGGGCGACCACCAACCTGCTGTTCTCGGACAAGGGCCTGCGCCCCGCCTGCATCCAGATCGACCAGCGGATGTCGGGGATCGAGCGCGTCTCGCCGACCGAGATCGCCGCCGAGGCCGGCGCCTGGGCGCCGCGCGTCGCCCGCGTCGCCATGCAGATGGGCCTGACCGGGGCCGAGCATATCTGCGGCATCCCCGGCACCCTCGGCGGGCTGGTGTGCATGAACGGCGGCAGCCAGCGCAAGGGCATCGGCACGGCGCTGGTCGAGGCCGTCACCGTCGATCCCGCCGGCGAGATCGGCCTGCGCCGCGCCGAGGACTGCGGCTTCGCCTACCGCCGCTCGGTGTTTCAGGAGAACGGCGAGGTGGTCGCCGCCGCCCGCCTGCGCTTCACCCCCGTCGAGGAGGCCGGCCGCACCCGCGGGGAGGTCCGGCGCGAGATGCTCAAGATCATGGCCGACCGGCGGGGCAAGTTCCCCCAGAAGCAGCCCAACTGCGGCTCGGTCTTCAAGAGCAACCCGGCGATGTACGACGACATCGGCCCCCCGGGCGCGGCCATCGAGCGGCTGGGCTTCAAGGGCCGCCAAATCGGCGGGGCGCTGTGCTCGCCCCATCACGCCAACTTCGTGGTCAACACCGGCGAGGCCACCGCCCGCGACACGCTCGCCCTGATCACCGAGATCCGCGACGCCGTCCTCGCCGCCACCGGCTACACGATGGAGGTCGAAGCCCGCTACGTCGCCCAGGACGGGACCTTCGCGGACGCCCTGCTCCCCGCCGAGGACTGAGCCCCCCTGCCCGGCCCGCCGCGCCGCCCGCCCCACAGGCGCCCCGGGCCTGACCCGGGGCCTCGGCCGCTAGCGCCGTCCCCCGCCCCTTCCGGGCGCCCGGCCCCGAGGTCGCGAGAGGCCCCGGGTCAAGCCCGGGGCGCGCGCCAGGGGCGGGGGGGCGCGCATCGTCTCCATGGCTCGGCCCCGCGCGGGCCGCTCCCTCCCCTTGTCCCAGGCGTCGCGGGGCGGCCCCGGGTCGGGCCCTGGGGGGACGCCCGGCCCCTAGGAGGGCCGGCCGCGCTTCTCGACCCAGGAGGCGCAGAACTTGAGGTAATGGCGGTCGGGGTTGCGGGGCTCGATCTCCTCGGCCTCGCACCAGCGCCGCCACTCCGCCTCCAGCGCATAGGCGTCCCAGCCCGGCGCCAGCGCGCGGGCCTCGTGGTAGGTCTCGGGCGTCAGGCGGCCCACCTCCACCTCGAAGACCGGCGCCTCGCGGCGCAGGCGGAAGACGACCATGTCGTTCTCGGCCAGCTCCACCGCGTAGTCGGGCATGTGCCCATGCTCCGCATCCGCCGCGGCGATCCGCGCCACCTGCTGGCGGAACACCCGCAGGTCCGAGGCCGAGCCGCATTTCAGATGCAGTTTTCCCAGCGAGATCCGCCATTCCGGCTGCAACCCGCAATGCTTGCGGGCGATCTCGTAGACGCGCCGCTCCAGCGGCCGGCGCAGGCGGAAATAGTCCCGGTGCAGGGTCAGCACCTCATGCGCCCGGATCGCGTTCCAGGTCCAGTCGGAGAGTTTCGCCTCGACCTCCACCATCCGGCCCCCTTCGGTGCGCCGGACGATCCGCACCTGGTCGATGAGCGAAAAGGCGGTGGTGATCTCCTGCCCGCCGGTGACGATGTTGGTGACGATCTGCGTGCCCTGCAGCCGCGCGAAGGCCGCCTGCAGCCGCTCGTATCCCGCGCCGCCCCCTGCCCGGTTGGTGGCCCTGAGCAGGTCGGAGGCGTTGAACCGCACATAGCGCGACGGATCCCGCCCCTCGTTCATCGCCGCCACCAGTTGCGAAATGCAGAAGATCAGCACGTCGCGGTCGTGGATCGTGGCGAGCCCCTCGTCCGAGGGCCGCACCTCGATCCAGTTGCGCCCGTTCTCGTAGCGCCGCCGGCGCCGCTCGGGCCGGGTCGAGAGCGAGAAGATCGGATGCTCCATCGGCGCCATGTCCCCTTTCGGGGCCGCATCGAGGATGTCGCAGATGAAGAAATCGCCCTGCGGGTAGCGGTCGGGGTCGAGCGGGCTGGTCCCCGCCGGGATCGCGGGCGCGGTCATCGGGGCGTCTCCCTGGGCCTGAGTGGTCCTTCGTCGCCCAAGTGGTCTATCATCGCCCGAGTGGTTCATCAACGCCCGAGTGGTCTATCATCGCCCGACTGGTCCTTTGGAGTCACCGGACTGGTGGTTTGGAGTCGGGGGATTGGTCCTTTGGAGTCACGGCCCTAAAAATTCGTCAATTTTTTCAAAGACTTTCAAACGTTATCCACAAGCGTAACACTCTATTTAACTCATATATAACACCCGGACCCCCTCTCCCGCTCCCGAAATGACCCTGGGGAAGCCGGCTTCGCGCTTGCCCGAAGCGGCCGGGCGCAGTTACGCTTCGCGCCGTAACAACGAACGACGGGCGTAACCGCATCGACGGGCCCGCGCATCGAGGCGGCAGGCAAGACCCATGGAGCAGATCCGCATCGACGAGCTGGTGGCGGAGCATGCGCGGGCGCTCTCCGCCCGGCTGCAGGCCCATCGCGCGCAGCTCTTCGCCCCCGACAGCCGCAAGACCATGCGCCGCTTCACCTCCGGCGAGGCTGCGAAGCTGCTGGGGGTGAACGACGCCTATCTTCGAAAACTGCATCTCGACGGGCGAGGCCCCTCGCCCGAGACCGGCAAGGGCGGCCGGCGCTCCTATTCGACCGAGGACATCCGGGCCCTGCGCGAGATGCTGGAGGCCGGCGCCAAGACCCCCGGCGCCTACCTGCCCGGCCGACGTCCCGGGGATCATCTCCAGGTCGTCGCCGTCACGAACTTCAAGGGCGGCTCGGCCAAGACCACGACGGCGGCGCATCTCGCCCAGAAATGCGCGCTCGACGGGTTCCGGGTGCTGGCGATCGACCTCGACCCGCAGGCCTCGCTCTCCGCCCTGCACGGGGTGCAGCCCGAGCTCGACCTCGGCGAGGGCGGCACCCTCTACGACGCGATCCGCTACGAGGATCCGGTTGCCTTACGCAGCGTCATCCGCTCCACCTACGTCGCCGGCCTCGACCTGATCCCCGGCAATCTCGAGCTGATGGAGTTCGAGCACGACACCCCCCGCATCCTCGCCCGCGGCGGGACCGGAACCCCGTTCTTCACCCGCATCGGCGAGGCGCTGGCCTCGGTGGAAGCCGACTACGACCTGGTGATCCTCGACTGCCCGCCGCAGCTGGGGTTCCTCACGATGTCGGCCCTGTCGGCCGCCACCGCGGTGCTGGTGACGATCCACCCGCAGATGCTCGACATGATGTCGATGTGCCAGTTCCTGCTGATGACCTCCGAGCTGATGGGCGTGGTGGCCCAGGCCGGCGGCGACATGAGCTATGACTGGCTGCGCTACCTGGTGACCCGCTACGAGCCCGGCGACGGGCCGCAGAGCCAGATGGTCGCCTTCATGCGCGCGCTCTTCGGCGACCATGTGCTGGCAGCCGAGGTGCTGAAGTCCACCGCCATCGCCGACGCCGGCATGACCAAGCAGACCCTCTACGAGGTGGAGAAAAGCGGCTTCACCCGCGCCACCTACGAGCGCGCGATCGAGAGCCTCGACGCCGTCAACGCCGAGATCGAGGGGCTGATCCACCAGGCCTGGGGACGCTGAGATGACCCGCAAGGACCGCAAGTCGATGCTCCAGGGCCTGATGGCCGCGCCCGAGCCTGCAGCCGGGGCGGCCCCCGCGGCGGAGGAGAAGTTGACAGCTGTCAACTCGGCCCCCCGGCCGCGCAGTTCCGGCGCGGTGGGGGCGATCTCGTCGGCGGTCTCGGCGCTGCGGGCCAGCGGGGTGCTGGAGCTCGACCCCGCCACGATCCACGCGGGCGGGCTCGAGGATCGGCTGGAGGACGCGCCCGAGGACGACGACGCCCTGCGCCGCTCGATCGCCTCGCACGGGCAGCAGGCGCCGATCCTGGTGCGCCCGCATCCCCGGATCGCGGGCGAATGGCAGATCGTCTACGGGCGCCGGCGGCTGCTGGCGATCCGCGACCTGGGGATCCGGGCGAAGGCGCTGGTGCGCGATCTCGACGACGCCGCCCTGGTCATCGCCCAGGGCCAGGAGAACAGCGCCCGGCGCGACCTGACCTTCATCGAGAAGACCAGCTTCGCCGACCACATGCGCGCCGCCGGCTACGACCGCGAGGCGATCTGCGCGGCGTTGTCGGTCGACAAGACCGTGGCCTCGCGGATGCTGTCGCTGGCCGACCGCCTGCCCCGCCCGCTGATCGAGGCCATCGGCGCCGCCCGCGGCGTCGGCCGCCCGCGCTGGCTGGAGCTCGCCGCCCGGCTGGAGGAGGCCGCGGCCCTGGGCCTGACCGACGCCGGGCAGCTGGTCGCGGATCTCTCCCTCGCGGTCGGGGGGACCCCGGATCCGGTCCGCTCCGAGGCGGACGAGACCCCGGCCCTGCCCACCCGCTTCGAGATCGCGATGCGGCTGCTGGAGCGGGCGCTGGCCCGGGGCCGGCCGCCGGCCGCGCCGCGCCCCGCCCCGGTGGAGATCCGCTCGGCCGAGGGCCGTCCCCTGGCGCGGGCCCGCCGCTCCGGCCGCGGCCTGACCCTGGCGCTGGCCCCGTCGGAGGGGTTCGAGGACTGGCTCGTGGCGCGCCTGCCCGCCCTCCACGCCGCCTGGCGCGAGGAGACCGAGGCGGCCGAGCCCCCCTCCGACCCTCGATGACGCCCGCCTCCGCGCCCGGGCCGAGGCCGGCCCCCGGCGATCCGGGGCTCCCGGCCGGCCGCTCCGGCGCGGGCCTGCCCTCCGCCGGATCCGGCCGGGTCCCGCGCCCGAGTTGACAGCTGTCAACTTTCGCCGGCCGCGGGCCCCGTTCTCCGTCCTTGCCCCCGCTCCGCCCCGCTGCGGGCCGGACGTCGGCCGCCGCTGCCGGAGAGCCGCGCGGGGGGAAGTTGACAGCTGTCAACTCGCCCTCGCCGCGCGCCCCGCGCCAGGCCCCGCCCCGCCCCGCGCCGTGCTCGGGATGGCGGTCGGGACGGCCCGCCGGTTCCGGGACGCGGCGGGGAGACGCCTGACCCTCGCGCTCCGGGGCGGGGCGTCGGGCGAACGTTGACAGCTGTCAACTCGGCCCCCGCTCCGCCAAGCGACGCCCGGACGGCAGCCCAGGGGACGGGCGCGCGCCCTGCCCGCGGGCCCGAGTTGACAGCTGTCAACTTTCGCCCGGCGCTTCAGCGGGAGCGGCGCGACCTCCTGTTCCCGGATGGGGCCGGAGGGACGGGCGGGGCGGCGGCGGGCCAGGCCTCGAGCGGTGGTCCTGTCGGGACGGGGGGCAGGCGGCTTCGTCGAGTTGACAGCTGTCAACTCGATGGCCGGGCCGCGGCCGGAGGGGGACGGCAGGCAAGGGAGGCGGGCAGGGGGCCGGCGTCGCGGCGAGGTGCGCGGCGGGGCGCGGAGTTGACAGCTGTCAACTCTGGCAAGGATATTGACCTGTCGGCAGGTAAGTATTCGGGCCGCAGCCGGCCCGGGCGAGCGGGGCAGGGGGGCTGGGCAGGGGGGCAGGGGGCCGGCGCCGCGTCGCGGGCCCTCCTGTCGCAGCGCGACAAGGGGTCCGGCGCGGGGGGGCCCCTTGCGCTTGCCTGCGCGGAGGCCGCCGGCTTACCAGAGGAGGACTTCGGCGTTGGCTCGGGAAGGACCCCAGGAATGCGTATCGCGATGATCGGAACGGGCTACGTCGGGCTGGTGTCCGGCGTCTGCTTCTCGGACTTCGGACACGAGATCGTCTGCGTCGACAAGCTGACCGCCAAGGTCGAGACCCTGCGCGCCGGCGGCGTGCCGATCTACGAGCCGGGGCTGGACGAGATGCTCCGCCGCAACGTCGAGGCCGGCCGGCTGAGCTTCACCACCGACCTGGCCGAGGCGGTGAAGGGCGCGCAGGCGGTGTTCATCGCGGTGGGCACCCCCACCCGGCGCGGCGACGGCCATGCCGACCTGACCTATGTCTACGCCGCCGCCCGCGAGCTCGCCGACGTGATCGACCCCGGCACGGTGGTGGTCACCAAGTCCACCGTCCCCGTGGGGACCAACCGCGAGGTCGCACGCGTCATCGCCGCCCGCCTCGCCGAGACCGGGCGCGAGTGCCCGTTCGAGGTCGCCTCCAACCCCGAGTTCCTGCGCGAGGGCGCCGCGATCGAGGATTTCATGCGCCCCGACCGGGTGGTCTGCGGCGTGGATTCCGAGCTCGCCGAGCAGGTGATGCGCGACATCTACCGCCCCCTGAGCCTGCGCGAGGCGCCGGTGATGATCACCTCGCTGGAGAGCGCCGAGATCATCAAGTACGCCGCCAACGCCTTCCTCGCGACCAAGATCACCTTCATCAACGAGATCGCGGACCTGTGCGAGAAGGTCGGCGGCGACGTGAAGGCGGTGGCCAAGGGCATCGGCATGGACGGGCGGATCGGCTCGAAGTTCCTGCACGCCGGCCCGGGCTACGGCGGCTCGTGCTTCCCCAAGGACACTTCGGCGCTGGCGCGGATCGGGCAGGATCACTCGGTGCCGATGCGCATCGTCGAGACGGTGATCGACGTCAACGACCGCCGCAAGCGGCGGATGGTCGACAAGGTGCTGGACCTGCTGGGGGGCAAGGCCAACGGCCGCAAGATCGCCGTGCTGGGCGTGACCTTCAAGCCCGAGACCGACGACATGCGCGACAGCCCCTCGCTGACCATCGTGCCGGCGCTGGTGGGGGGCGGGGCGCAGGTCGCCGTGACCGACCCCGAGGGCCGCAAGGAGGGCGAGGCGCTGCTGCCCGGCGTGACCTGGGAGGCCGACGCCTATGCCGCGGCCGAGGGCGCTGACGCGGTGCTGCTGCTGACCGAGTGGAACCAGTTCCGCGCCCTCGACCTCAAGCGCCTGCGCGCGGGGATGCGCGGCGACGGCTTCGCCGACCTGCGCAACGTCTACGATCCCGCCGACGTGACCGAGGCCGGCTTCCGCTATGTCTCCATCGGCCGCGCCGACGCCGAGCCCGCCGCCCCGGCGCCGACGGCGGAGCCCGCGCCGGTCAAGTGAACGGCCCCCCCCGGCAGGCGCGCCGCGTCCGCCAGGCAAGCGGCGCCCGCCGGGGGCGGGCATTCCTTCGCCTCGGCCCTTGCGGGCCTCAGGGCGCGCCCCCGAAGGGGGGGCGCGGAGAGCCGGCCCCGGAGGGGGCGCGGGGCAGGGCGCGATGACTGCGGGCTGAAACACGGGCGACGATCCGCCGCCTTCCCGCAGCTGCGAAGGGGCGGCTAGCCTTTTCGCGGCGGAACCATCCGTAAGCCACTGGGAACACTGAATGATCTACAGGCGTGAAATCGACGGCCTGCGGACGATCGCGGTCGGATCGGTGGTGCTGTTTCACGCAGGCGTTCCCGGCTTCGCCGGCGGCTTCGCCGGGGTCGACGTGTTCTTCGTGATCTCGGGCTACCTGATCACGGTGATCCTGCTCAAGGACCTCGAGGCGGGGCGCTTCTCGATCGTGAAGTTCTACGAGCGGCGGGCGCGGCGGATCCTGCCGGCGCTGTCGCTGGTGGTGGCGGTCACCACCGCGGTTGCGGTCGGGGGGCTGATGCTGCCCGACCAGCTGACCACCTATTTCCGCTCGGTGGTCGCCACGGCGCTGTTCGCGGCCAACTTCTACTTCTGGCGCTCGATCGACTATTTCTCGCCCTCGGCCGAGGAGAACCCGCTGCTCCACATGTGGAGCCTGGCGGTCGAGGAACAGTTCTACATCGTCTTCCCGATCTTCCTGGCGCTGGCCTGGCGCTATGGGCGCCGCTCGATCGGGGCGGTGATGGCGCTGACGGCGATCGCCAGCCTGGGGCTCGCCCACTACTACGCCCCGATCCATGCCGAGGCCGCCTTCTACTTCCCCGTCACCCGGGCGTGGGAGCTGCTGGCCGGCGCGATGATCGCCATGACCCTGCGCGGCGGTGAGCCGGCCAAGGGCGCCCTCGCCACCGCGATGTCGCTGCTGGGGCTGGCGCTGGTGCTGGTCTCGATCGTGATCGTGGACGAGAGCCTGCCTTACCCCAGCCTGTGGACCGTGCCGCCGGTGCTGGGGACGGCGCTGCTGATCCGCTATGCGCGCCCCGACGATCCCGCCGGCTGGCTGCTGGCGCTGGCCCCGATGGTGTTCATCGGCCAGCTCTCCTATTCCATCTACCTCTGGCACCAGCCGCTGTTCGCCTTCGCCCGGATCTCGAGCTTCGAGCCGCCCTCGCTGACCACCTTCCTGCTGCTGTCGGCCCTGACCGTGCCGCTGAGCTGGCTCAGCTGGCGCTTCGTCGAGCAGCCGTTCCGGGGGCGCGAGGTCTCTCGCCGCTCGATCTTCGCGCTGTCGGGGGTCTCCATCGCGGTGATGGTGGCGGCGGGGCTGTGGGTGGGGACCAGCCCGGAGACCGCCTGGCGGCTGTCGCGCCTGACCGAGGCGGACCGGCCCGCCTTCGAGGTGATCGAGCGCACCCGCGAGGGCGACGCCTTCAAGGCGCCGGCGGCGAACCTCGCGACCCTTCCGGCGGGCGAGTGCGTGTTCCGCGTCGACCGGATCACGCCGGCGCTCGACCAGCGCCTGACCGACTGCGCCGCGGCCCATGGGCCGGGGGTGCTGGTGCTGGGGGATTCCCATGCCAACGGGCTTTACGCGATGCTGCGCGAGGGCTCGTCCGCGCCCTTCCTGGCGGCGCTGAACCAGGGCGGCTGCATCCCCTACCAGGGGCTGACCGGCGGCCCGCTGCGCCACGCCTGCCCCTCGCCGCAGGAGATCCAGGCGCTGGTCGCGCGCCATGCCGAGGACCTGGGCCTGGCCCTCTACACCCAGGCCTTCCACATCATGCACGAGGACGGCGAGACCCTGCGCGGCGAGGCGGGCTTCCACCCCGAGTTCGCCGACGACGTGGCCGCCTACCTGGCCGGGATCGCGCGTCATGTGCCGGTGCTGATGCTGGGCCCGCAGGGGATCCTGGGCGGCGACATCCGCCGGCTGGCCCCGGACCGGGACCTGGCCGCGCAGCTGGCCGAGAGCTACGACCCCAGCCTCGACAGGGTGCGCGAGCAGGCCGAGGCCGCCTTCTCCGCCGCGATGGAGCGGGCCGGGGTGCCCTATCTCTCGAAGTTCGAGCTGATGGCCCAGGATCTCCCCGCCGAGGGCCTGGTCGACGGCGAGCTGACCTATCGCGACGCGACCCACCTGTCCTGGTTCGGCTCCAAGGTCTTCGGCGCCCGCCTGGTGCGGGGCCTGGCCGCGCAGGGCTACGGCGACCTGCTGCCCCCGCGCGACGCGGTCCCCGGCGAGGGCGCGGCCGACGCGGGCTCCGGGTCCGCGGCCGGCGAGGTGATCCGCTGATCCCGCCTGCGGGCGGCCTCCCCCGGCCTGCGGGCGGCGTCTGGGGCGCGGCCGGGCCGGTCCTCGGGCCGGTCTCCGGATCGGGGCCGCGGTCCTGGGCCGGCCGGGTCCCGGCCCTGCGCCCGCTCCCTAGGCCCGGCGCACGGTCGAGACGCTGACCCCGAACAGCCGGGCGATCTCGGCGAGGCTGCGCCCCTCCTCGTCGCGCATCCGTCGCGCCTCGGCCTTGCGCGCCGCATCGAGCGCCGGCGGCCGCCCCCCCACGCGCCCGCGCCTGCGGGCGGCCTCCAGCCCCTCGCGGGTGCGCTCGGAGATGCGTTCGCGTTCGAACTGGGCGATGGAGGCGAAGACGTGGAAGGCGAGCCGCCCGGCGGGAGTGGTGGTGTCGATGTCCTCGGCGAGGCTGCGGAACCCGGCGCCGGCCTCCTGCACGGCCTTCACGATGTCCAGCAGGTCATGCAGCGACCGCGCCAGCCGGTCGTACTTGGCGACCACCACCACGTCCCCCGGCCTGAGCTGGTCGAGCATCCTCGCCAGCTCCGGCCGCCTGCGCGTCGCCCCCGAGATCCTGTCGGCGAACACCCGCTCCACCCCCGCCGCCGCCAGCGCATCCGCCTGGGCGTCGAGGGACTGGTCTGCGGTGGAGACGCGGGCGTAGCCGAGGATCATGCGGGGCAGGGTATCAAAAACGCTCCAGAACCGGGAGGGTTCTGGAGGGAGGTTCTGACGGCGTGCGGGGCCTTGTTTCGCGGGGGCGGGGCGGACGTGTCAGAAACGACCGTTTTAGGCACACAGGTTCTGGCAAGGGGTTTCTGTCCGGTAGCAGTCGTTCGTGACCGTGCGGCGAAATCCCGGTTCGAGCCCAAAGGCGACAAATAAAATTCTTGATGTTGACTTGCATCAACGCGCGATCGGCGCAGACTATTCACGCATGGCACAGTCGCCGTCAGGAAAAGAGTTGCGCCATGAATTTGACACGCCGCCGATTCAGCCAGGCCGCCGCCTCCGCCCTTGCGTTAATGGCGGCCGGGGCCATCGGGCTTCCCGCTCGGGCCACGGTTTCCGTGTCCCCTGACGCGGCCCGCGCCATCGCGAAGGAGGCCTATATCTACGGCTTCCCCATGGTGGATTACTACCGCATCATGTGGGCGTACTTCGTCGATGAGAGCAACGCGGAATACAAGGGGCCGCCGAACGGCCTTTACAGCGAGGCCAACGTCTTCACGCCCGCCGACACCGCCGTGCAGACCCCCAACTCCGACACGCCGTATTCCTTTTGCTGGCTCGATCTGCGCGCCGAACCGATCGTCCTGACCTTGCCGAAGATCGAGGCGGAGCGTTACTTTTCGGTTCAATTGGTCGACGCCTACACGCATAACTTCGACTATCTCGGCACCCGGGCCACCGGAAACGACGGCGGCAGCTTCCTGATCACCGGTCCGGGCTGGACGGGCGAGACGCCAGCCGGCATCGCCAAAGTCATTCAGGCCGAGACGGATTTCGTGCTGGCGATCTACCGCACGCAGCTGTTCGGCCCGAAGGACATCGACCAGGTCCGCGCGATCCAGGCGGAATACAAGCTCGCGACGCTTTCCGCCTTTGCGGGAACTCCGGCCCCGGTCGCCGCAACGCCCGTCAACTTCGCGACGCCTCTGTCGGCCGCCGATGAACGGACCTCGCTTGATCTGTTCAATCTGTTGTCCTTCATACTCCAGTACGTCCCGGTTCTTCCCGATGAAAAGGATCTGCGGGACCGCTTCGCCCAGATCGGCATCGTTCCGGGCGAAACGATCGACATCGCCGCCTTGTCGAGCGAAATGGCCGAGGCGCTGAAGGCTGGAATGGCCGACGGCCAGGCAGAGATCGACGCGCGCCGAAAGACAACCGCGACTTCGGAGAATCTGTTCGGAACCCGGGCTTTCATCAACGGCGACTATGTGAACCGTGCCGTGGGCGCCCAGATGGGAATTCTCGGAAATTCGAAGGAAGAAGCCTACTATGGTCTGTTTGGAACGTCGGCGGATGGCACGCCCCTCTCGGGCGACAAGACCTATGTGATCCGATTTGAAAAGGGTCAGCTTCCGCCCGCGAAAGCCTTCTGGTCGATTACGATGTACGACCTGCCGCAGCAGTTTCTCGTGGCCAACCCGATCGACAGGTATCTGATCAACTCGCCCATGTTGCCCGATCTGGTGACGGAGGCCGACGGCAGCACGTCGATCTACCTGTCCGCGACGAAGCCCGACGCAGAGAAGGCTAGGAACTGGCTGCCCGCCCCGAAGGGGCCTTTCATGGCGGTGCTGAGGGTCTACTATCCAGAGGCGTCCGTGCTCGATGGCACTTGGAAGCAGCCGGACGTGCAGCTCGCGGGCTGATATGAATTCGCGTCCGGATCAGGCGAACTGGCGGAGCGAACCACTTGGATCCGTCATATCAAAGGCCCGGGCGCCGTTCGCCCGGGCCTTTGCTGTTCGTGTGATGTCAGCCAGGAATCCCGGACGTTGATGGCCCGGCCTCCGCAGAGAAACGCCCGGAGCGGCGGCTTGCTACGCGGACCTCCAAGTTCCGCAACAGGCCGCAGCGGATCGTTCGCCGACGGCAGCCTTGTCCCGCATTGCGGACAGTGGCCAGCCCATTGGTGAAGGTCCGCTATGCCGCGCTCAACGGTCAAAACTCATCCGTTTTTGTCACCGGCGGAATCCACCGTTTATGAGGGAATACTGAAGGAAACTAGGGCATCTTTGCGAGCAAGGGTGCGACTGGATCGATCCCAAGCAGCCAGTCGGCCGTGGTGTCGCAACGCCAGCGGACAGCACGGACCATTCGGTCGAGATCGTCGTGCAGAGCACGAGTGAAGATTGGCTCGTGATGCGCGATCCGGTTACGGAGCTTCCTGATTTCCTCCACGTCGTTCCGCAAGTCGGCACGGTTTTGGGCTGAGCCTCCCGGAACCTGCGGAGCGTTGGGAAAAACAATAGGGAAGGCGTTGCCCCACAATCTGCCTTGGTGCCGGGCAGTGAGCATCTTCTCCCAGAAGACAAACTTCAGATCGGCAATGATCTTTCCCGCCGTCTGATGCCTCTGGCATAGCGCCCGAAGGTCGCGTGTCGGGCTGTAGTTGGGGGCAGGGGGGTTCGGCAGCGAACGGATGAAACCGGCCGACCATGGCCAGGTGCCGCCATGCACACCCTCGATCGCCTCGACGATGGCGTTGCGGAGGGTGACCTCCAACACGTGCAATGGAACAAGGAAGGCGGAAGAAACCTCTATATTCCAGCGATATAGAGCGAGGGCGGCTGCTCGATCGCCGCCGCGCGCCTGAAGATAGGTCGCGAAACGCGGTGCCGAAAGGACATTCGGCAAGTGGTGGAGCTGGTCCGGCGAGAACGGTGGGTAGGTTGACAAAAGCAGCTCCGTAGGTCATATACCGCAGGTGCCGTGAGAAAGCGCCGAAAGGCCCCCTCACAGCAATCAGATGAAGAGCCTGTCGCCTTGCGGCAGGCTTTTTTCTTTCTCGGTCTGGGCGATGGGCTTCACCATGGCGGTGACACATCGCATTGGTGGCTCTTCTTCCGTGGCCATAGTGCATAGCTCAGGCAGTCCTTGCTCGCTCACGCTTCCTTCTCCGATTCCAGCTCGACCGCCCGATCTTCGGGCAGCGGGACATTCATGTCCTCCGCGCTGATGGCGATGGCACGCTCGACAAGCGCATTGTAGGCGGCAGCCGTGAGGCCGGGGATCTTCGCAGCGTGTAGGCGACGTATGGCAAAATGCGGGTTGAGAATTACCGCATGAGAGAACTCCCCGGCCGTGCCCGAGGCGGTGCGGATGAAGCCGAGCTTGTCGAGCTCCTTCAACCGCTCTTTCCAGGAACGCACGGCACGCTGACCGGTGTATCCGGAGTAGAAGGCAAGCTCGTCGGCGTTCTGCAAACTGACATACATCTCGTCGAACGCCTGCCCCCAAAGGGCGAGGTAGGTCATCGAGGTACGCTTGCTGCCCGGTGCGAGGTCATCGATGATGTTCATGATCAGCGGCATCGTGCGCGGAATGGACGTGAAGCCATCGTAGACGTTGCGGTGCCACAGATCTTCGGGAGACAGATCGGGCCAGAGCTTGGCGCGTAGCTCTATGATTTTTTTGGAAATTTTCTTCTTTGGAGTCCTGACCATTGGTGCCTCGTGTGGTAAGAATGGGCGGGCTGAAGTGTGGACCTTCAGCCCTGTCGGCCGTGATTGCGACGGTGCGAGGTTTGGATGCTCGCGCCTGGCTAAGCCTCTCATCGGCGACAAGAGCAATATGGCGCAAAAACACTTTTATCTCAAAGACTTAGATCGTGCGCCTTGGGTTTTGACGCCGCCGCCTAAGCCGATCCCAGATAATGGGATCGGCAGAATTTCGCCGACTCATAGCCTGAGTTGGCACAACCGTACTTTGATTTTCTCTCGTAGCCAATGCGTTAGACGGTTCTGGCGGTGCTCAGCGTCCTCACGATGCTCGTGCGTCCTCGCGGTGATCGCTGTGATCGGGGCCTTCATCCCCGTCCCCCGCCTCCGGAGTAGGGCTTGCCGGGCCTATGCGACGGGGCGCTCAGTCACTTTCGGGGGCGGCGGCGCGGCTGTGCAGCGTTAGTTCTCTGCGACCGGGACGGGCTGCGCGGCGGTCTCGGGGTTGATCCCGGCGATAACGACCGTTTCCGGGCGTAGCCCCGCCCCCACGGGGGCCCGCGCCGCATCGACGGGCGCGGGCGGGCGGGGGTATCACCGGGGGCACGGGCGGCGCCTCGCCCGATCCGCGACTGACGCCACGAGGACGCCGCCGCATGACCGCTCCCACGACCGCCCTTCCGCCGCAGATGTGGGCCGAGGCCCTGCCCGACGACCGGCCCGTGCTGGTCACCGGGGCCGCAGGGTTCGTGGGGGCCTTCGTCGCCTCCAGGCTGCTGGCGGCGGGCAAGACGGTGGTCGGGCTCGACAACCTCAACGCCTATTACGATCCCGCCCTGAAACATGGCCGGCTGGAGTGGCTGCTGCCGGAGGCGGGGTTCGACTTCCGGCGCATGGATCTCGCCGATCGCGAGGGGATCGCGGCGCTGTTCGCAGAACATCGCTTCGCCCACGTGGTGCATCTGGGGGCCCAGGCGGGCGTGCGGTATTCCATCGAGAACCCGCATGCCTATGCCGACAGCAACCTGACGGGGTTTCTGAACATCCTGGAAGGCTGTCGGGCGGTGGGGACGCAGCACCTGGTCTATGCCTCGTCGAGCTCGGTCTACGGGGGGAACCGGAAGACGCCGTTCCGGGTCTCGGACAGCGTGGATCATCCGGTCAGCCTCTATGCGGCGACCAAGAAGGCCAACGAGCTGATGGCGCACGCCTACGCCGACCTCTACGGGCTGGCGTCGACGGGGCTGCGCTTCTTCACCGTCTACGGGCCCTGGGGGCGGCCGGACATGGCCTACTGGCTGTTCACCCAGGCGATCCTGGAGGGCCGCCCGATCAAGGTCTTCAACAACGGCGACATGCTGCGCGACTTCACCTATGTCGACGACATCGTGGAGTCGGTGCTGCGGCTGGTCCCCCGGCCGCCGAAGCCGGACCCGGACTTCGACCGGATGAACCCTGACCCCGGCCGCTCCTGGGCGCCGCACCGGGTGTTCAACATCGGCAACTCCCGCTCCGAGAAGCTGATGGACCTGATCTCGCTGATCGAGAAGGCCACCGGCCGCGAGGCGGTGAAGGAGTTCCTGCCGATGCAGCCAGGCGACGTGCAGGCGACCTTCGCCGACGTCTCGGCGCTGGAGGCGGAGGTGGATTTCGCCCCCGCCACCCCGCTCTCCGAGGGCATTCCCCGCTTCGTCGAGTGGTATCGCGGGCGCAACGCCGGCTGAGCCCCGCGCGGGCCCCGGCTTCCTGACGATCCGTTCAGGAAGCCCGCGCCCAAGCGCCTGCGGACGTTGCGAAAAATCGCCGCGGAGCCGGGCGCCCGGCCGCCCCCGAGGGCGGCGCCATGGCGCGGGGGCGGCCGGGCTTTGCGCTTTCTTTGCGCAGCGCACAATGGCAAAGTCCGGCCTCGGAGCCAGGACGGATCCCGCCGGGGAGCGAGCCTCGGGACATCCCGGGGACACCCCTCTGCGGGGGCCTGAACGGCCCCGGATCATCCGCCCGCGGGCGCGGCCTTCGCGAAGGCCCGCGACCGGGGCTTGCCGCGGCGGCGCCTCCCGCCCCGCGGCGCCGACGGCGCAACTAGCGAAGAGAACGCCCGATGATGAACCTCACCGCCCCGATGGCCGCCGTCGGCGACCGGGAGCCCGCCATCGCCTACCACGTGCAGGCCTCGCGGCTGGAGGGCCAGGTCCGTCTGAGCGGCGCCAAGAACAGCGTGCTGCGGCTGATGGCGGCCTCGCTCCTGACGAAGGAGCCGGTGCGCCTGCGCAACTACCCCGCCACCCTGCGCGACGCCGAGGTGCATCGCCGGATGCTGGAACGGCTGGGCAAGCGCTGCACGGTGACGGGCGGCGACACGTTGCTGATCGAGGAGGTTTCGACCCCCCCGGGAGAGCTCCTGTGGGAAGGCCGCTCGATCCGCAACACGCTGCTGATCATGGGCGCGCTCTGCGCGCGCACCGGCCATGGCGCGGTGCCGATGCCCGGCGGCTGCGATCTCGGCAACCGCAAGTACGACCTCCACGTCATGCTGCTGGAGCGGCTGGGCGCGAAGACCGAGGAGACCGCGGCGCGGCTCGCGGCCGAGGCCCCGAAGGGCGGCCTGGTGGGCGGCGACATCGTGCTGCCGCTCCGCTCGACCGGCGCGACGGAGAACGCGATCATCTCGGCCTCGCTGGCCCGCGGCAAGACCACGCTCTGGGGTCCGCACATCCGGCCCGAGATCCTCGACCTGATCGCGATGCTGCGCCAGATGGGCGCGCAGATCGAGGTCTTCGGCCAGGAGCGGATCGAGATCACCGGCCGCACGGAGCTGGGCGGGGCTGACCATTTCGTGCTGCCCGACAACATGGAGGCGCTGACCTGGATGATCGGCGCCACCATCACCGGCGGCGAGATCGAGATCCTGGACTTCCCCGCCCCCGACCTCGAGGTGCCGCTGGCCTTCCTCAAGGAAAGCGGCGCGCGCTGGTTCACCGGCGACGGCAGCGTCATCGTCAAGGGCGGCGCCTGCTACCCGGTCGAGATCGCGACCGGCCCCTATCCGGGCATCAACTCGGACATGCAGCCGCTGTTCGCGCTGTTCGGGGCGATGTCGCCGGGCGAGAGCAAGATCATCGATCTGCGCTTCCCCGGCCGCTACGGCTACGCCGACGAGCTGGCCAAGATGGGCTTCCTGCACGAGGTGCGCGGCGACGTCCTGCACGTGCGCGGCGGGCCGAGCCTGACCGGCGCCCGGGTCACCGCGCTGGACCTGCGCGCGGGCATCGCCCTGACGCTGGCGGGCCTGGTGGCGGAGGGCGAGACCGTCGTCTCCGACGCCTGGCAGGTGGAACGCGGCTACGACCGCTTCGTCGAGAAGCTGCAGTCGCTGGGCGGGCGCATCTCGGTCGCCGACGAGGGCTGAGGCCCGCGCCGGCCCGCCTCCGGGCGGGCCGTCTTCGCTTGCGCAGGGACCGGGGGGCGTTCGGGGCGGAATGATCTATCGCAGAGAGATCGACGGGCTGCGCACCATCGCGGTGGGCTCGGTGGTGCTGTTCCATGCCGGCCTGCCCGGCTTCGGCGGCGGCTTCGTGGGCGTGGACGTGTTCTTCGTGATCTCGGGCTACCTGATCACGGCGATCCTGCTCGACGACCTCGACGGGGGCCGCTTCTCGATCCTGAAGTTCTACGAACGCCGCGCGCGCCGCATCCTGCCGGCGCTGTCGCTGGTGATCGCGGTCACCAGCCTGGTGGCGGTCAGCGGGGTGATGCTGCCCGACCAGCTGACCCGCTATTTCCAGAGCGTGGTCGCCACCGCGCTGTTCGCGGCGAACTTCTTCTTCTGGTGGACGACCGACTATTTCGCCCCCGACGCCGAGGAAAGCCCGCTGCTGCACATGTGGAGCCTCGCGGTCGAGGAGCAGTTCTACCTGCTGTTCCCGATCGTGCTGTTCCTGGTCTGGCGCTGGCGGCGCAACTGGACCGCGCCGCTGATGCTGGCCTGCGTGCTGGCGAGCCTGGGCCTCGCCGAGGCCGCCTCGCGGATCTCGCCGACGGCCAACTTCTATTTCCCCGTCACCCGGGTGTGGGAGCTGCTGGCGGGCAGCCTGGTGGCCGTGCGCCTGCGCGGCGGGATCCCCGAGCGCACGGCGCTCAGCCCCTGGCTCGCGGGGCTGGGGCTGGCGCTGGTGATCGCCTCGATCGTGATGGTGGGGGGCGACGTCCGCTATCCCAGCCTGTGGACCGTGCCGTCCGTGCTGGGGACCGCGCTGCTGATCCGCTACGCGCGGCCCGACGACCCCTCGGGCTGGCTGCTGGCGCTGGGGCCGATGGTGTTCATCGGCCAGCTTTCGTATTCGATCTACCTGTGGCACCAGCCGCTTCTGGCCTTCGCGCGGATCTCCACCTTCGGCCATGTCGAGCTGTGGGTGATGCTGGCGCTGTCGGCCCTGACCATCCCGCTGAGCTGGCTCAGCTGGCGCTTCGTCGAGCAGCCGTTCCGCAAGGGCTATTCGCGCGGGACCATCTTCTCGCTGTCGGGCGTCGCCATCGGCGCGATGATCGTGGTCGGCGCCGGCATCGGCACGTCGGAGCGCGCGGCCTACGCCATCTCCCGCCTGACCGAGGAGGACCGGCCGGTCTACGAGTCGCTGCGCGCCCTCGCCCACGGCACCGAGGAGATGACCGCCCCCTATCGCATGGCCTCCGTCGGCGAGAGCTGCGTGTTCTGGACCGACCGGCTGTCGGACGAGCTTTCGCAGCGGATCCAGGACTGCGCGGCGAAGCACGGCCCGGGGGTGATGGTCACCGGCGGCTCGCACGGGATCGACCTGTTCTACATGCTGGCCCGCAACACCCAGGCGCCGTTCCTGGTGGGGATCTCGCGCGGCTTCTGCCGGGCGCATCGCTCGGTCGAGGGGGCGCAGAACCCCGACTGCTTCTTCCCCCGCCTGCCGGCCCTGGTCGAGGCGCGGCGGGACGACCTTTCGCTGTTCGTCTACACCCAGGCCGCGCATTCGATGTTCGAGGACGGCCGCCGCCTGCGCGACGCCTCCGGCTTCCACCCCGAGCTCGCTCAGGAGACGGCGGCCTACCTCAAGGGCATCCAGGCCGACGTGCCGGTGCTGTGGCTGGGCCCGCAGCGGATGCTGGGCGACGACGTGCGGGGGCTGGCGCCCGACCGGGACTTCGCCACCCAGCTCGCCCAGGCCTACGACCCCGCCATTCCGCAGGCCGAGACCACGGCCGAGGCCGAGATGCAGGCCGCCGCCGAGGCCGCCGGCATCCCGTTCCTGTCCAAGTGGGGGCTGATGGAGGCGAGCCTGCCCGACCAGGCGCTGCTCGACGGCCATCTCGCCTGGCGCGACCAGGACCACCTGTCGCCCTGGGGGGCCGAGGTCTTCGGCGCCCGCCTGGTGCGCAACCTCGCCGCCGCCGGCTACGCCGACCGCCTCCCCCCGAGCGAGCGCGCCGCCGAGAAAGCCGACCTCGCCGCCGACTGAGGGGAGGTCGATCGGGGCCCTGCGCCGCCCCCTGGGGCGCTTCCGGCGGGGGGCCACGCGCCCGCCCGCCCCACGGGCGCCCCGGGCTCGACCCGGGGCCGCTCCCGCGGCCGGCCGCAGGCGCGGCGCGGGGATCCCGCGCCGGCGCTCGTCTCCTGGATATCCTGGACCCGGCCCGCGGGCCGTCAGCCGCCGGCCTCGATGAAGCGGTTCACCGCCGGCGAGGCCTTGCGCAGCGCCTTCATCCCCAGCGCCGGCAGGCCGGTGGCCTTCGGCGCGGCCAGCGCCAGGCGCAGGACCGCCACCACGCCTGCGTAAAACGGGTTCTCCCGCGCGCAGAGCCCCAGCATCTGGTCCGAGCGCGCCACGTCCCCCCGATGCCGGTGCACGGCGGCGGCGATCAGGAACCGCCGCGCGCTGCGGGTGGTGTGGGGGCGCATCCAGCGGGCCTCCTCGCCGTAGCGGTCGACCAGGTCCTCCTCGCCCTTCAGGCGGGTCTTGGACATCGCGATCGCCATGGTCGAATAGAACGACTGGCGCAGCATCTTGTCGACGTCGCCCGAGATCCCGTCGGAGAAGATGCGGCGCTCGTAGAGGGACTCCTCGACCTGGCCCAGGCGGCCGCGCTCGATCAGCCGCAGCCACAGGTCGGCGTCCTGCGAGTTCTTGAAGAAGGTCCGGTAGCCGCCGACGGCCTCGTAGGCCTCGCGCCGGATCATCACCTCGCCGTGGGCATAGGGGTTGCGCACATGCAGGTCGGCGGGACCCGAGGGGGCGGCGTTGCGGTGGGCGGCGACCGTGCGCCAGCCGCCCTCGGCCGAGGGATCGGGGGCGCGGTCCTCGTACCAGCAGCCCACCGCCAGCAGGCCCGGGTCCGCGTCGAGCGCCGCCGCCTGCCGCGCCAGCCGCAGCGGATGGCTGACGTCGCCCGCCCCCATCACCGCCAGGTATCGCCCCTGCGCCGCGTCGGCCGCGGCCCGGATCGCGTGCACGAAACCGGCGTTGGCCTGGTGGATCGCCCGCAGCCGCGGGTCCTGCGCCGCGCGCGCGTCCAGGATCTCGCGCACCTTCGGATCGCGGCTGCCGTCGTTGACCACGATCACCTCGAAGGGGGGCGCCTCGCGCTGGCCCAGCAGGCTGTCGAGCGTGTCGCCCAGCACCTCCGCGCGGTTGAACCAGGCGCAGATCACCGAGACGACGGGCGGGGCTTCGCTCACGGGCAGGGCTCCGGTTCGGCTGGAAGGGGGGCTTGGAAAGCGGGCGGCGGACCCCGGCGCGCGGGTCCCGCCGGGGCGTTTCGACCGGCATCATAAGGGCTCCGCCGCCCCCGCCTCCGTGACCTGAGGCCGCGCGGCGGGGGCGGAGCCGGGGCCTCAGGTGGCCAGCGGCCCGTCCATGCCGAAGCAGATCAGCTGCGCCGAATGCACGGTCACCTGGGCGGTGCTGGCGGTGGAGCCGTCGGCCCCGAAGATCCGCACCTCGGCCTCGCCGGCGGCGTTCACATAGCCCATGGCGCAGTGGAACGAGCGGCGCCCGTAGCCGTCGGACGAGGTCCACCCCCGCGAGGTCGCGGTCTTGGTCACCCCCGCCCCGGTCAGCAGGGTGCACATCGCCATCGGCCCCGAGCCCGCGGCCGTCATCTCGACGCGCAGCAGCACCGGATGGCCCACGCAGCGGTCCATGATCGAGGCCGGCAGCGTGAAGCGCACATAGGCCGAGGACCCGTTGCAGGTGAAGCGCAGCCCCTGCGAGGTGGTGGTCACGCCCGAGGCCGCCCCCGCCGCCGACCAGCCCGAGGTCGAGCCCAGGTTCGCCGTCCAGATCACATGCTGGCCGTTGCCCCCGTCCACCCGGATCGGAAAGCCCTGGCCCTGGGGCGAGGCGCGCAGCAGCGTGGTGACGTCGTGCCAGTCGGCGAAGGCCCAGGGGCCGCGCAGCTCGATGAACGAGCCGCTGTCGTTCCCGCCCACGTCCAGCGCCAGCAGGTCGCGGTTGGCGGTGTTGCCCTCCCACGGCAGGCGGCAGTCGACCGAGATCATGCCCCCGTTGACCGCCTTGAACAGGGTCGAGGCCCAGCCCGCCTGCACCTTCTGGGGGTTCTCGATGATGATCCCGCCGGAGGTGTCGCCCGAGGGATCGTCCACCCCGTCGCACAGGATCCCCACCGGCGCGCCCGCGGGCACCCCGTCGGCGGCATGGGCGAAGCCGGTGTTCTCCAGGAACGGGCCGACCAGGTTCATGAAGGTGTTGCGGGTGCGCGGCTCGAAGCGGATCAGGCCGTTGACGAAGAAGTTGATGCGGGTGTTCACCAGCGTGCAGTGGCTGGAGGAATACAGCCCGATCCCCGCCCCCGAGGTGATCGAGCAGTTGGTGGCGTAGAACGGCCCCGGCCCGATGTGGCGCAGCGACACCGAGGTCGGCGTGCCCGCGCGCGACGGCCCGATGTCGACGCGGTCCATCACCAGCTGGTCGCTGTTGGCGCCGATGGTCAGCCCCAGTTCCAGGAAGTTGCGGATCCGCAGGTTGCGCAGCCCGCTGTTGTTGTTGTTGTTGTCCTGGAAGCGCAGGCCGGTGTTCGCGACGTTGCGCCCGTCGATGTAGAGCCCCTCGAGCGTCACCGAGTAGGCGGAGGCGTCGGGGTCGGTCATCACCTCGGCGTTGGCGGCGCGCAGGTTGATGCCGCTGCGCACCGGGTTCAGGCCGCGCAGGCTCTGTCCCTGGCGCAGGATCACCGGCGAGACCACGCCGTATTCGCCGGTCAGCTCGATGGTGTCGGCGAAGGCCAGCGCGTCGTTGATCGACCAGGCGTCGTCGCTGACCCCGTCGGCCAGCGCCCCGAACATCTCGGGCTGCGGGACCAGGGTGGTCAGCTCCCACCAGGCGCCGTCGGCGGTGACGAACTTGCCCGGGTGGGCGGGTTCGGAGGGGCTGCGCCGGTAGAAGGCCGCGCCGCCGTCGCCGCCGATGGCGTAGCCCTGCACGAACAGCCCGTCGACGTCGGCGGGGGGCGACAGCGCCTCGGCCTGCAGCCGGTCGGCGGTGACCAGCGCGCTCTCGGCGCTGTCGAGCAGGCGGCGCAGCTCCTGCGGGCTCAGCTCGCGCGGGGCGCCGCCGCCCTCGGACAGGCCGCGGCCCAGCACCCGCGCGCCCGAGAGGTTGGAGATCTTGTCGAGCGACACCGCGCCCGGGCGCAGTTCGTTGGCGCCCACGACGTTGCGCCCCAGCGTGCCGGAGCTTCCGTCGGCGAGGGCGCGCGTGGCGGCGAGGGCGGGGACGGCGGCGAAGAGTTTGAGCATGTCGGACCTCGAAAGCGGCGGTCCGCCGCGCGCCTTCGGGGTCCGTGGAGGGGTCGAGGTCTTGGGTCCGGAACCGGACCGGGAGGGAGGCTGCGGCGTCGCGCCGGGAAGGGGCTCGGCCGGAGCGCCGCGCCCGGAGGGGGGCGCGGCCCGGGATGGGGCGGCCGGCGCGGAATCGGCCGGGCGACGTCGATCGCGTCGCAGCAGGTTTGCGCAATAAGATTTAAACTGCGTGAACGCCGCGCTTCCGCGCAGGCGATCGACGATGCCCCGCATGTTCAGCCCCGCATCCCCGGACCGGTCTCCCCGGGTCTTTCTTCGGCCCCGTCTCCCCCGGCCCGCCCGCGACCTGCCAGGGGCCGGCCCGCGACCGGCCCGGGGCTCAGCCTCGCACGGCCGGGGCGCTCCGGGGGGTCACGAAACCGTCGGCGGCGCGCCGGGGCGCGGTTCAGGCCGCCCCGCCCTCGCGCGCGGTCGCGACGCCGCCCTGGGGCCGCCACCGCGCCGGCCCCAGGGCCGGCAGGGCCGGGCGCCGGCGGGCGGCGCCCTCGACCGCGCGGGCCTGGCGCAGGCAGTTGAAGATGATCCCCACGGTGAACCAGAACGACCAGTCCGACAGGCCGCTGAGGAACACGTAGCCGATGGTGACGAAGAAGAAGAGCGCCGCCGCCAGCCCGCCCCCCCGGATCGCCGCCCAGGCGACGTAGACGTAGAAGACGCAGAACAGGATCACCGTCAGGATCCCCAGCTCGGCCCACATGTCGATCAGGAAGTTGTGCGCCTCAAGATGCAGCGCGCCGGTGCGCATGTAGCCGCCCAGGAACTCGAACTTCACCGCCTGTTCGTAATACTCCATGCCCTTGAAGTAGCCGACGCCGAATATCGGGTTGTCCAGCCCGAAGTTCACGAAGTTCGTCCAGTGCAGGTAGCGCGACGAGGTCAGCAGGATCAGGTAGAACTTCTCCGCCGGCGACAATATCTGCTGCGAGATCAGCACGATCCACGGGATCAGGATGAACACCGCCGACGAGGCGATCACCGCCGCCGCCCGGATCACCACCGGCGAGACCATCACCCCCCAGGCCACCAGGAAGGCCAGGGTGCCGGTGCGGCTGAGGAACAGCAGCATCACGATGGTCGAGATCACCGCCGGCCCGCGTCGCCCGTGGTAGATGAAGATCAGGCTCATCACGCCCGAGATCATCGCCGAGAAGTTGGAGCCGCCGTTGATGCCGCGCATCCGCGGGATGTAGATCAGCGGCAGGCCGAAGTCGGGCAGCAGGCTGTTGAGGGTGCGCGAGTTGGTGGGCCCCAGCAGCATCTCGAAGACCGCGGTGATCACGATCACCGGCAACAGCACCTTCACCAGGGAATCGACCACCTGCTTCTGGTCCATCTGCGCCACGAACGAGGCGAAGAACACCAGCATGAAGGCGAAGTTCAGCCGCAGCATCAGCACCGGCGGCGTGCCCGCGCCGATCGCGGCCACGTTGGCCATGAACATGAAGGGGAAGGCGAGGTAGACGAAGCCCGAGAACCGCAGGCTGGTCAGGTGCAGGAAGCCGATCGCCGCCGGGAACAGCTTGAGGAACAGCGGCAGCCCCACCGGGTCGCGGACCGCGCCCAGCACGGCCAGGTGAGACAGCAGCTTGGTTTTGGTCGTGACCAGCCGCATGCGCAGCTCCTCGTCCCGAAGCGGCCGGGGGCCGCGTCCGCGCTCCCCGCCGGGAGCGATCGCGCGAGGGGGGAGAATACGGCTCCGCCCCCCCTGCCGGCCAGCGGCCTTGTCGTCACAGCGCCCGCCCCCGTCGCGCCGGCTCATCCCCGGCTCATCCCCCCCGCGCCCGCCCCT
>CAXGVP010000001.1:0-31974 GCA_964013055.1 uncultured Albimonas sp. | reverse complement strand
CCGCCTGCTGCGCGCCCGCGCCCTCGGCCAGCAGGGCGACGCGCTGGTCGGCTGGACCGGCGCGGGGCCGAGGCCGCTGGCGCTGGGCGAGGACGACCCCACGCTCGCCCTCACGGGCCGGGTCACGGTCGCGACCCCCGCGGGCCCGGTCCCCTGCCGCCCCGTCTTCGACCGCTGGTCCGAGATCTGCGCCCGCCACGATCCCGCGACGGTCGAGGCGCTGACCGACGTCCCCGCCGCCCAGGTCGAGCGCACCGCCGAGCTGATCTGGACCTCCCGCCCGCTGGCCTACATGACCTGGAGCGGGCTCGAGCAGCAGTCCAACGCCAACCCGACGGCGCTGGCGATCGGGCTGCTCTATGCGCTGACCGGCGACTACGATGCGCCCGGCGGCAATGTCGAGCTGCCCACCGTCCCCCAGGCCGACGTGCAGGGGGCCGAGTTCCTGACGCTCGGGCAGCGCGCGAAGACCGTGGGGCGCGAGACCCGGCCGCTGGGTCCCGCAGCCTTCGAGGAGGCGAACTCCGCCGACCTCTACCGCGCGATCCTGGAGGGGACGCCCTATCCGGTCCGCGGCCTGGTCAGCTTCGGCTCGAACCTGGTGATGGCCCATGCGGACGGGGACGCGGCGGTGAAGGCGCTGGCGGCGCTCGACTTCCATGTGCATGTGGACCTGCGCCTGAACCCCTCGGCCGCCTTCGCCGACCTGGTGCTGCCCGCCGCCACCCCCTTCGAGACCGAGGGCCTGAAGGTCGGCTTCGAGATCAGCGCCGAGGCCAACGGCCTGGTGCAGCTGCGCCGCCCGCTGGTGGAGCCCCAGGGCGAGGCGCGCGCCGACGCCGAGATCGTCTTCGACCTCGCCTGCCGGATGGGCCTGGGCGAGCGCTTCTGGGACGGCGACCTGGATGCGGGAATGCGGGCGATCCTCGCCCCCAGCGGCATCGCGCTGGAGACCCTGCGCGAGCGGCCCGAGGGCGTGCGCGTCCCCCTCGCCCACCGGCCGCGCAAATACGCCGAGGCCGGGCCGGACGGGCCGCGGGGCTTCGCCACGCCCTCGCGCCGGGTGGAGTTCTACTCCGAAACCCTGCTCGACCACGGCCACGACCCGCTGCCCGACTACCAGCCGCCGCTGGTCGAGCCCAGGCGCGCGCCCCGCTTCCCGCTGATCCTGACCTGCGCCAAGGACACGCTGTATTGCGAGACGCAGAACCGCGGCATCCCCAGCCTGCGCCGCCGCCAGCCCGACCCGCCCGTCGACCTGCACCCGGACGCCGCCGCCGCCCGCGGCATCGCCGCGGGCGACTGGGTGCGGATCCGCACGCCCCACGGCGCCTCGCTGGCGCGGGCGCGGCTCGACCGCTCGCTTGCGGCGGACGTGGTCTGCGGCCAGCACGGCTGGTGGGAGCCGTGCGAGGCGCTGGGCGCCCCCGGCTATCCCGCCGTCGGGCCCGGAAACGCCAACTTCAACGCCATGATCGGGCATGACGCGGTCGACCCGCTCAGCGGCTCGGTCCCGCTGCGCGCCTACGCCTGCGAGGTCGAGCGGATCGACCCGGACGCGGAAACTTTGCTCAAACGGTAAAAACAACGTCCGGTTGACGTGGGGATCGCTGTTGACTTCCCGCGCACGTCAGCCGAGCCTCGCGGGCCGACCGGACGCAGGTCCCCTCGCGCCCGCCGCTGGGGCCGGGCCGCGGACCTTGCGCAGGTCGGTCCAACAGGTCGCGCACAACGGCCGAAACAGGGAACCGGATCCATGACATTCATCGCCAAGGCGGCCGCCGCCATCCTCGCCGGGAGCCTCGTCGCGGGCGCGGCGCAGGCCAAGACGCTGGTCTACTGCTCCGAGGGCTCGCCCGAGGGCTTCGACCCCGCGCTCTACACCGCCGGCACCACCTTCGACGCCTCCTCCCACCCGATCTACAACCGCCTGGTGGAGTTCGTGACCGGCTCGACCGAGATCCAGCCCGGCCTGGCCGAGCGCTGGGAGGTCTCGGAGGACGGGCTCGAGTACACCTTCCACCTGCGCCAGGGGGTCAAGTTCCACTCGAACGACCAGTTCACGCCGACGCGCGACTTCAACGCCGACGACGTGATCTTCACCTTCGAGCGGCAGTGGAAGGACGATCACCCGATGCATTCGGCCTCGGGCGGCACCTGGGAGTATTTCCAGGGCATGTCGATGCCCGACCTGCTGAAGTCGATCGAGAAGCTGGACGACTACACCGTCAAGTTCGTGCTCAACCGGCCCGAGGCGCCGATGATCGCGAACCTGGCGATGGACTTCGCCTCGATCCTCTCGGCCGAGTACGGCGCGGCGATGGCCGAGGCCGGGACGCCCGAGATGCTCAACCAGGCGCCCATCGGCACCGGCCCCTTCACCTTCGTGGGCTACCAGAAGGACGCGGTGATCCGCTACACGGCCAACGCCGAGTACTGGAAGGACCCCGCGGCGATCGACAACCTTGTCTTCGCCATCACCCCCGACGCCTCGGTCCGCTACCAGAAGCTGAAGGCCGGCGAGTGCCACGTGATGCCCTATCCGAACCCCGCCGACATCGAGGCGATGAAGTCGGATGAGGATATCAACCTGCTCAGCCAGCAGGGCCTGAACGTGGGCTACCTCGCCTATTCGACCCAGGTCGCGCCCTTCGACAACCCGAAGGTCCGCAAGGCGCTGAACATGGCGATGGACAAGCAGGCCATCATCGACGTCGTGTTCCAGGGCGCCGGCGAGATCGCCAAGAACCCGATCCCGCCGACCATCTGGTCCTACAACGACGCCGTCGAGGACGACGCCTACGACCCCGAGGCGGCCAAGGCGATGCTCGAGGAAGCGGGCGTCACCGACCTGTCCATGAAGATCTGGGCGATGCCGGTGCAGCGTCCCTACAACCCCAACGCCCGCCGCATGGCCGAGCTGATCCAGGCCGACTTCGCCGAGGTCGGCGTGACGGTCGAGATCGTCTCCTACGAGTGGGGCGAGTACCTGCAGCGCTCCAAGGAAGTGGATCGCGACGGCGCGGTGCTGCTGGGCTGGACCGGCGACAACGGCGACCCCGACAACTTCCTCGCGGTGCTGCTGGGCTGCGACGGCGTCGGCGGCTCCAACCGCGCGCAGTGGTGCGACCAGGAGTTCGAGGACCTGATCCAGAAGGCCAAGGTCGTCTCCGACGTCGCCGAGCGCACGAAGCTCTACGAAGAGGCGCAGCTGCGCTTCAAGGACCAGGCCCCCTGGGCGACCATCGCGCACTCGACCGTGTTCATGCCGGTGCGCCCCGAGGTCCAGGGCTACAAGGTGCACCCGCTGGGCGGCCACATCTTCTACGGCGTCGACCTCGCCGAGTGATCGCGGAGGGGCGGCGCCCGACCGCCGCCCTGTCCACGGCCCGCGACCGGCGCTCCGGTCGCGGGCCGCTTGCCTTCCGGGCCGCCCGATTGTAGGGCCACGCCCCGGTTGACGCGCACGTCGGGCCCCGCCCGGCCGCGCCGACCGCCGCGACAGCGGCCGATCGCCCAAGCCGACGCCAGAAGCGAGCCGACATGACCCTGGACCTTTCCGAGCTTCGCGCGCTGGCGCGCGACCTCGACGTGGACGCCGTGGCCCTGGCGCCCGGCCCCAACTTCTCCCGCTCCATCGGCGGGAATTTCCATACCTCCGAGCGGCCGACCCTGGTGCTGGTCCCGCCCGAGGGTCCGCCCGCCGCGATCGTCCCGAACCTCGAGCTCGGCAGCTTCGCCCAGCTGGGCTTCGAGGGCGCCGTCTTCGACTGGCGCGACCAGGACGGCTACGACGGCGCCTTCGCGGCGCTGGCCGACGCGATGCCGCTCCGCCGCATCGCGGTCGAAGGGCAGGTGATGCGCGTCTTCGTCCACCACGCCCTGCGCCGCGCCTTCCCGCAGGTCGACGTGCTGGACGCCGAGCGCGAGATCTCGGCCCTGCGCCTGTGCAAGAGCCCCGCCGAGATCGCCGCGATGCAAGAGGCGATCCGCATCTCCGAAGCCGCGCTGGCCGAGGTGCTGGCGACCGTGCGTGTCGGCGAGACCGAGACGGCCGTCGAGCGTCGCCTGATCGCCGCCCTCTTCGCCCACGGCGCCGAGGGGCTGGCCTTCGGCCCCATCGTCGCCGCCGGCGCGAACGCGGCCCTGCCCCACGCCCATGCCGGCGAGCACGAGATCCAGCCCGGCGAGGCGCTGCTGTTCGACTTCGGCGCCGTCTGGGGCGGGCTGAACGCCGACATCACCCGCACCGTCTTCGTGGGCCACGTCGCGGACGAGGACGCCGCGATCTACGCGACCGTGCTGGCCGCGAACGAGGCCGCGCTCGCCGCCACCGTCCCCGGCGCCACGGCGCATGACGTCGACGACGCGGCGACATCGGTGCTCGAGGCCTCGCCCTTCGCCGAATTCATCCTCACCAAGACCGGCCACGGCCTGGGCCGCGAGGTGCACGAGGCGCCCTACATCCTGCGCGGGAACCGGCAGGCGCTGACGCCCGGGATGGTGTATACGAACGAGCCGGGGCTCTACCTGCCCGGGCGCCTCGGCGTGCGGATCGAGGACGACGTGCTGGTGACCGCGCAGGGCCACCGGGTCCTGACCGCCTTCCCGAAAACCCTGACGGTGGTCGGCTGATGTTCAAGTTCCTGCTCTCCCGCCTGCTCACGTTCCTGCCGACCTTCTTCGGCGTGACCCTGATCTCCTTCGCCTTCATCCGCGCCCTGCCCGGCGACCCGATCATCGTCATGGCCGGCGAGCGCGGCATCTCCGAGGAGCGCCACGCCGAGCTGGTGCGCCAGTTCGGCTTCGACCGCCCGGTCTGGGAGCAATACCTCGATTACCTCTGGGGCGTGATGCAGGGCGACCTGGGCCAGAGCTTCGTGACCAAGAAGCCGGTCTGGGACGAGTTCTTCGCCCTCTTCCCCGCCACGCTGGAGCTGTCGGTCTGCGCGATGATCTTCGCCGTCGCCCTGGGCCTGCCTGCCGGCGTGATCGCGGCGGTGAACCGCGGCAAGTTCTTCGACCGGGCGCTGATGTCCACGGCGCTGATCGGCTACTCGATGCCGATCTTCTGGTGGGCGCTGCTGCTGATCATCGTGGTCTCGGGCTGGCTGCAGTGGACGCCGGTGTCGGGGCGCATCAGCCTGATGTTCTTCTTCCCGCAGCCCACCGGCTTCATGCTGATCGACAGCCTGCTGTCGGGAGAGAAGGGGGCCTTCGCCTCGGCCGTGCGGCACCTGATCCTGCCGACCATCGTGCTGGGCACGATTCCGCTGGCGGTGATCGCACGCCAGACCCGCTCGGCCATGCTCGAGGTGCTGTCGGAGGACTATATCCGCACCGCGCGGGCCAAGGGCCTCGGGCCGCTGGGCATCAACGGGCTGCACGCGCTGCGCAACGCGCTGATCCCGGTGGTCACCGTCATCGGCCTTTCGGTCGGCACGCTGCTGGCCGGCGCGATCCTGACCGAGACGATCTTCTCCTGGCCCGGCATCGGCAAGTGGATGGTCGATTCGATCTTCCGCCGCGACTACCCCGCCGTGCAGGGGGGGCTGCTGCTGATCGCCGTGATCGTGATGATCGTGAACCTGACCGTGGACGTGCTCTACGGCTTCATCAACCCGCGCATCCGGAAGGGCTGAGAGCATGGTCGACGCCTCCAACCTGCCCGCCTCCGCCGGGTCGAAGCGCCCCGGCCCGTTCTCCGAGTTCTGGCGCTATTTCAAGGAGAACCGCGGCGCCGTCATCGGCCTGTGGGTCTTCGCGGCCTTCGTGGCGGTCGCCGTGCTGGCCGACCTGATCGCGCCCCACGACCCGATCCTGCAATACCGCGACCACCTCCTCCAGCCCCCGTTCTGGATGGAGGGCGGCAGCTGGGAGTTCCCGCTCGGCACCGACGCGGTGGGCCGCGACATGCTCTCGCGCCTGCTGCATGGCGCGCGGTTCTCCTTCTACGTCGGCGTGGTGGTGGTGGCCTTCGCGGCCTCGGGCGGGATCGTCATCGGGCTGCTGGCGGGCTTCGCGCCGAAGTGGCTCGACACGCTGATCATGCGGGTGATGGACATCATCCTCGCCTTCCCCTCGCTGCTGCTGGCGCTGGTGCTGGTGGCGATCCTGGGGCCGTCGCTGACCAACGCGATGATCGCCATCGCCATCGTGCTGCAGCCCCATTACGTGCGCCTGACCCGCGCCTCGGCCCTGTCCGAGCGGACCAAGGACTACGTCACCGCGGCCCGCGTCGCGGGCGCCTCGAAGCTGCGGCTGATGTTCATCACGGTGCTGCCCAACTGCCTGTCGCCGATCATCGTGCAGGGGGCGCTGTCCTTCTCGACCGCCATCCTCGACGCCGCCGCCCTGGGCTTCCTGGGCATGGGCGCCCAGCCCCCGACGCCCGAGTGGGGGACCATGCTGGCCGAGGCGCGCGAGTTCATCCTGCGCGCCTGGTGGGTGGTGACCTTCCCCGGCCTCGCGATCCTGGTGACGGTGCTGGCGATCAACCTGATGGGCGACGGCCTGCGCGACGCGCTGGACCCCAAGCTGAAGCGGAGCTGAGACCATGGCGCTGCTTGAAATCCGCGGCCTCTCGGTCGATTTCGCCACCGCCGGCGGGACCTTCCGCGCCGTCGACGGCGTGGACGTGACCGTCGACCAGGGGGAGCTGCTGGCCATCGTCGGCGAGAGCGGATCCGGAAAATCCGTCTCGATGCTCGCCATGATGGGCCTGCTGCCCTGGACCGCCGAGATCTCGGCCGAGGCGATGCGCTTCGACGGCCACGACCTGCTGGGCATGTCCGCGCGCCAGCGCCGCAAGATCATCGGCCGCGACATGGCGATGATCTTCCAGGAGCCGATGAGCTCGCTGAACCCCTGCTTCACCGCCGGCTTCCAGATCAAGGAGGCGCTGCGCCTGCACACCGACCTCGACCGCAAGGCCCGGCACGCCCGCGCGCTGGAGCTGTTCGACATGGTCGGCATTCCCGACCCGGAGGCGCGGCTCAGGGCGTTCCCCCACCAGCTTTCGGGCGGCATGTCCCAGCGGGTGATGATCGCCATGGCGCTGGCCTGCGACCCCAAGCTGCTGATCGCGGACGAGCCGACCACGGCCCTCGACGTCACCATCCAGGCCCAGATCCTCGAGCTGCTGACCACCCTCCAGCAGGAGCAGGGCATGGCCCTGATCCTGATCACCCACGACATGGGCGTGGTCGCCGAGACCGCCGAGCGGGTGCAGGTGCAATATGCCGGCCAGAAGGTCGAGGAACAGCCGGCCATCCCGCTCTTCACCACCCCGCGCCCCCCCTCCACGGCCGCCCTGCTGGCGGCCCTGCCCGAGCGCGCGACCGAGCGGCGCCTGCCCACCATCCCCGGCGTGGTCCCCGGCCAGTTCGACCGCCCCACGGGCTGCCTGTTCTCGCCCCGCTGCCGCTTCGCCGACGCGCGCTGCCGCACGGTCCCCCCGGCCCCGGCCTCGCCCGAGTTGGGCCTCGCGCGCTGCCACTACCCCCTGACCGAGACCGCGGAGGCCGAGGCATGAGCGTCCAGACCCAGGCCCCCGCCGAAACCCCCGCCGCACCCCCCGCCCTCGTCGCGACCAATCTGTCGCGCTGGTACGAGGTGAAGGGCGGCTTCCTCGGCAAGCCCCGCACGGTGAAGGCGCTGTCGGAAGCCTCCTTCACCCTCCACGCCGGCGAGACGCTGGCCGTGGTCGGCGAGAGCGGCTGCGGCAAGTCCACCCTCGCCCGCCTGGTGGCGATGATCGAGGAGCCCACCGCCGGCAGCTTCGAGATCGGCGGCGTCCCCGCGCAGGGCGAGGCGCTCAAGCGCCTGCGCACCGACGTGCAGATCGTCTTCCAGGACCCCTATGGCTCGCTCAACCCGCGCCAGCGCATCGGCTCGATCCTGGAGGAGCCCCTCCTGATCAACCGCCCCGACATGCCCAAGGCGGAGCGGGAGCGTCGCGCGCGCGAAACCCTGGCCCTGACCGGCCTGCGCCCCGAGCACTACGACCGCTATCCGCACATGTTCTCCGGCGGCCAGCGCCAGCGCATCGCGGTGGCGCGCGCGCTGATGCTGGACCCCAAGGTGCTGGTGCTGGACGAGCCGGTCTCGGCGCTGGATCTCTCGGTGCAGAGCCAGATCCTCAACCTGCTGATCGACCTGCAGGAGCGGCTGAACCTCGCCTACCTGTTCATTTCGCACGACCTGTCGGTGGTGAAGCACATGGCCGACAAGGTGGCGGTGATGTATCTCGGCCGCCCGGTCGAGATCGGGACCCGCGACGCGGTCTTCGCCGCCCCTCGCCACCCCTACACGCGCGCCCTGCTGTCGGCGACGCCCAAGGCCGACCCGCGCCAGAAGCGCAACCGGATCCGGCTGGAGGGGGAGCTGCCCTCCCCCCTCGCCGTGCCCCCCGGCTGCCCCTTCGCGCCGCGCTGCTGGAAGGCCGAGGCCCTCTGCCGCGAGCAGCGCCCCGAGCTCTCCGGCGCCCCCACCCTGGCCGCCTGCCACTTCCCCGAGGCCTGAGCCGCCCTTCCGGCCGGCGAGGGCCCCCGGCCGGGGGCCCTCTCGCTCAGCCCCGGCCGCGGAGCAGGCCCAGCACCCGCGGCGGGGTCAGCGGCAACGAGTCGACCGGCACGCCCCCCGCATTGGCCACCGCGCAGGCGATGGCGGCGGGGACGTTGAGGATCGGGACCTCGCCCGCCCCCTTGATGCCCAGCGGCCCGATCGAGGGGCCGCCCTCGTGCAGGATCGTCTCGACCCGCGGCAGGTCGAGGGCGCCGGGGATGCGGTAGGTCTCGAAGCCGGTCTGGCGGATGGCGCCGGCGGCGTCGTGGGTGATCTCCTCGTGCAGCGCATAGCCCAGCCCCTGGGCGACGCCGCCCTGGATCTGGCCGCGCACCGCGCGCGGGTTCAGCGCCAGGCCCACGTCCTGCACGACGCGGTAGGCCAGCACCTCGACATGGCCGGTGTCGGGATCGAGGGCGATCTCGGCCTCGTGGACGGCGTGGACGGGGATGTCGATCGCCTCGATGAAATGCCCCGCCGTGCAGCCGGGCATGGCGGGCTCTCCCGGCGCGGTGAAGGCGCCGTGGCCGGCGACGGGGCCGCGGGAGGCCTGGATCCGGCCCACCAGCTCCGGGATCGGCACGCCGGCGCCGGGCGAGGCCGCGATCTCGGCGCGGCCGTCGCGCAGGATCAGGCCCTCGGCCGGGGTCTGGAGGATCTCGGAGGCGGCGTCGAGGAGTTGCGCGCGGACGGCGGCGCAGGCCTCGAGGCTGGCCGCGCCCAGCGACACCGTCGTGCGCCCGCCGCCCACCCCCATGTCCAGCCCGCTGGCGTCGGTGTCGGCCTGCCGCACCACCACTTTCCCGGGCGCGATCCCCAGCTGCGCCGCCACGATCTGCGGCAGCCCCTGCGCCATCGAGCCGGACCCGATCTCCACCCCCGCCGTCACCAGCGTCGCCGAGCCGTCGTCATGCAGGTGCACCGTGGCGGAGGACGGCCCCACGAACACGAACCAGGTCCCCACCGTCCGCGCCCGGCCATAGAGCCGGCCGTCGGGCAGCGTCCCTTTCAGCTCCGGCAGCAGGGGCGTCGAGGCGTCCTCCATCCGCTCCAGCATGTCCCCCAGCACGTTGCCGCGGAACACCTGGCCGGTGGCGCCGAGGTCGCCGTCGCCCACCACGTTGGCGCGGCGGAACGCCAGCGGGTCGAGGCCGAGCCGGGCGCAGATCTCGTCGGTATGCCGCTCCAGCGCGAAGGTGCAGTAGACGCCGTTGCAGGCGCGGAAGGCGCCGTTGGGGGGCGTGTTGGTATAGACGGCCTTCGTCACCAGCCTCACGGCGCCCAGGCGGTAGTTCCCGCCCAGCGTATGCGCCGTCATGGTGGTCAGGAACACCTGCTCGCCGCCATAGGCGCCGCAGTCCATCAGCACCTCGGCGTCGCGGGCGGCGATGTGGCCGTCGGGGTCGATGGCGGTGCGGATGCGGATCCGGGCGTTCTCCCGGCAGAGGCAGGTCGCGGCCTCCTCGGCGCGGCTCAGCTCCAGCGCCACCGCCCGGCCGGTCTTGCGGGCGAGGATCGCGGCGATGGGCTCGATCGAGCAGTCGAACTTCAGGCCGAATCCCCCGCCCACCGGAGGGACGGTGACGCGCACCTGGGAAGGCGCGATGCCCATCACCTCGGCCGTCACCCGGCGCACGGTCCACGGCGCCTGGGTCGAGCACTCCAGGTGGACGCGGCCGTCCTCCCAGCGGGCGACGGCGGCGCGGGGCTCGAAGGGGACGTGGGACTGGCGGCCGACCTCGTAGGCGCTTTCGACGATGCGCATGGCGGGGTCGGCGAAGACGGCGTCGACCTCGCCGCGGTCGACGCGGGCCTCCCAGGCGATGTTGTCATGGCGGTTCCCGCCCTCGACCAGGGTGGCGTAGCCGCGCCAGTCGGGGTGGACGAGGCGGGCGCCGGGGGCCACGGCCTCCTCCAGCGTCAGGCAGGCGGGGTCGGGGGCGATCTCGACCACGATGGCCGCCAGCGCCGCGCGGGCCTGGTCGAGCGTGTCGGCGGCGACGGCGGCCAGCGGCTCTCCGGGGTGGCGGACGTGCTCGCGGGCGAAGAGCGGATGGTCGGCGACGCCGATGCCATGCAGGCCGGGGGCGTCGGCGGCGGCCGCCACGCCCCGCACGCCGGGCATCGCGAGCGCCGGCGTCAGGTCCAGCGTCACGATCCGTCCCGCGGGGCCGGGGGCGCGCAGGATCGCGGCGTGCAGCCCCCCCGCGCCCATCCGGTCGACGGTGTAGCGGGTGGCGCCGGTCAGCTTGTCCCGCGCATCGCGGCGGGGAAGGTCGAGGACATGGGCGGAAGGATCGGGGATCATTCGGCGGCCTCCTGGGCGGGCCGCAGCGCCCGGACGGCGGCGTCGAGGATCCGCTCGTAGCCCGTGCAGCGGCAGAGGTTGCCGGTCATCGCCCGGCGGATGGCGTCCCGGTCCATCTCGGGCTCGGCCTCCAGCACCGGGGCCAGCGCCATGACCATGCCGGGGAAGCACATGCCGCACTGGACGGCGTCCTCCTCCAGCATCGCCCGTTGCAGGGCCGTCGGCAGGGCGGCGTCGTCGACCGGCGCGACGGAGGGCGGGGCGTTGCGGCCCAGGCCCTCGATGGTGGTGATTTCGCGGCCCTCGACCAGGCCCGCGGGGGTCAGGCAGGCGAGCCGCGGCTCTCCGTCCACATGCACCGTGCAGGCCCCGCAGAACCCCTCGCGGCAGACGGCCTTGGTCCCGGTCAGGGCCAGGTCGCGGCGCAGCAGGTCCACCAGCGGGGTCATCGGGTCGAGGTCGAGGGCGAGCGGCTCGCCGTTCACGCGCAGGCGGATCATGCGGAGGCCTCCAGGGCGGCGAGGGCGCGGCGGACGAGGGCGGGCAGAACCTCGGCCCGGTACCAGCCCGGCGCCTCGATCCCGTCGCGGGGCGAGAAGACGTCGATCAGCCCCGCGGCGGCGGAGGCCCCGGCGGCCGGGTCCAGGGACATGCCGTCCAGCGCCGCCTCCAGCTCCGGCCAGCGGCGGGCGACCGGCTCGACCGAGCCGACGGCGATCACGGGACGGGAGAGGCGGCCGCCCTCCACCCCCGCGGTCAGCGAGACGATGGTCACCGGGTAGTCGCCCGCCTTGCGCAGCGGCAGGCGGACATGGGCGCCGCGCCGGCCCGCCCGGCGCGGAAAGCGCACGCCGGCGACCAGGGCGCCGGGCAGCAGCGCCTCGCGCCGGGGGAGAAAGTCGGCGATCGGAACCCGGCCGGGGCCGGACAGCCGCTCCAGGTCCACGTCCGCCTCCAGCGCCAGCAGGGCGCAGCAGAGGTCGGCGGCGGGGAAATCCGTGGCGCAGAGGTTGCCGCCCAGGGTGGCGGCCCGGCGCACGCCGGGGTTGGCCGAGGCGCCGGCGGCGGTCGCCAGCGGGTCCAGCTCCGGGATCCCCGAAAGCGCGTCGGCGAGGCGGGCATGGGTGACGCCGGCCCCGATCTCGGCGGCCTCCGAGGTCAGGTCCAGCCGGAGCAGCCCGGGGATGGCGTGGAGGGAGGCGAAGGCGCCCGACAGGGCCTCCCCGCGCAGGGGCGCGCGCATCAGCCAGGTGCCCCCGGCCAGCAGCCGGGCGCCGGCGGCCTGCGCCTCGAGCGCCGCGGGGATCGTGGCGGGGGTCAGCAGCCGTCGCGCGTCGGCGCTGGAGGGTGCGGGGGGCATCCGGCGTCCTTCGATATCTGGGAGAGACCGACCGCCACAGGCGCCCCGGGCTTGACCCGGGGCCTCTCGCGGCCGGGACCGGGCGGTCCGGTCGAGGTCGTCGCCCCGGCAGCCGCCGGGACGACAGGTGCGCGGCGGGAGACCCCGCCGCGCCCCCGGGATCAGGCCGCGGCCTCGGCCCAGTGCGCCACGGTCCGCTTCTCGAAGCTCTCGCGGAACTGGGCGGTGGACTTGGGCAGCAGCTCGCCGGTGTTCCAGTCGAGGATCACGGCGTAGCGGCGCAGGGCGTCCATCGCGTCGATCTCGCCGGCCTTGTAGCGGGCCGCGACCTCGGCCGGGTCGCTGCGGGCCCAGCCGACGCGGGCGTCCCGGATCTCGGCGCGCAGCGTCTCGGTGGCCGCGGCGTCGATCTCGAATTCGCAGAGATCGGCGTCGATCTCCTTGATCACCACGCCGTAGTCCAGCGCCGCCCGGCGGATCGAGACGTAGTCGTCCACCACGTCCAGCAGCACCTTCTCGGGGTCCCGCTCCAGCGGATCGCCGAAGCCGCCGCCGCCCGCCGTGGGCCGCGCGAAGACGTCGCCCGCATGCACCGCATAGTCCGAGAAGACCGAGCCGAGCCACACGTCCTCGCCGCTCGCCTTCGGCGTCAGGGTCAGGCCATGGGGCATCGAGGGCAGGCCTCCCTCGACCCCCCAGACCACCGCCCGCTCACGGTCGCAGATGTAGGACATCACCGAGTCCTCGCTCGCCAGCAGCTCGGAGGTCTTCTGCACCCCCGCGCCGCCGCGCCATTTCCCCGGCCCGGGCGAGTCCTGCAGGATGTCGAAGCGCAGCGTGCGGGTGGGGTTCACCCGCTCGTTGCCCTCGTTGGGCTGGGACATCAGGCCGGTGCCGAAACAGGCGGTGGTGACGTCCGAGCCGTCCTTGCCGTTGCGCCCGCCCCAGCCGCCGGGAAGCCACTCGTAGAACATGAAGATCGGCTTCTCGGGCTTGCGCAGGTCGCGGCCGCCGCAGAGCAGGTATTCCAGGTTGAAGGCGCAGGCGATGGCGCGCTCGGGCATGATCTGCGACCACATCTCGAAGATCGCGTTCATGATTTTTTCAAACGGCATCAGGAAGCCGGTGACGGCCGTGGGCCATTCCGCCGCGACGATGGAGCCGGGAGGCGCCTTCACCGAGATCGCCCTGTAAAAACCCGAGTTCAGCGGCAGGTCGGGGAAGAAGGTCTTGGTCCCCGCCACCACCGCCGAGAAGGTCGCGCCGGGCGCGGAGTTGTACATCGAGGCGATCGTCGGGTGGGAGCCCTCGAAGTCGAAGAGGATCTCGTCGCCCTTGATCGTCATCTTGATGCGGATCGGGATCATCCCCTCGCCCTTGGAGAGGTCGCGGTCGATGTAGTCCACCGTCTCCCAGGTGCCGTCCGGCAGCGCGGCGATGCGGCTGCGCATGGCGCGTTCGACATAGTCCTGGACCTCGGCCATGCCCTGCGTGACCTGGTCGCGGCCGTACTTGCGCACCAGGCGCAGCACCTCCCGCTCGGCCACCTGGGTGGCCTGGGCCTGGGAGTGGATGTCGCCGATGATCGAGCCCGGGTCGCGGGTGTTGTTGGCGATCAGGTCCGCCACGTCGCGGCAGAAGCGGCCGCCGTGGAACAGCCTCACGGGCGTGATCCGCACCGCCTCGCCGAACATCTGGCGCGACATCACGTCGAAGGAGCCGGGCACGGTCCCGCCCAGGTCCGACCAGTGGCCGTTGGACTGGGAGAAGCCGATCAAGGCGTCGTCGTCGAAGATCGGACGCACCAGCCGCACATCGGAAAAATGGGTGCCGCCCGCGTAGGGGTCGTTGATGGCGTAGACGTCGCCGGGCAGCATCTCGCCTTCGAAATAGCGCAGCACGTCCTTGCAGGTGTAGTGCAGGGTCCCGACGTGGACCGCGATGTCCTGGTTGCCCTGCGCGACCGAGTTCCCCTCCGCGTCATGCAGGCCGTTGGAGAAATCGCGGTTGTAGATCACGAAGGAATAGCAGGTGCGCAGCATCCGCTCCGCCATCTGGTCGACCGAGGTGATGAAACTGTTCTTGAGGACCTCGAACGTGACCGGGTCGAGGCTCTGCTTGCTGAGATCGTCCATGGGTCAGCCCTTCATGCGGATCAGGATGTTGGCGTAGCGGTCGACCTCGGCGGTCGTGCCCGGCGGAACCACGATGGTGGAGTCGAATTGCTCGACCACCGCCGGACCGGAGAAGGTCGCCCCGGCGCCCAGGTCGTCGCGCCAGTAGAGGGCTGCGTCGCATTTCTCGCCGTCGAACCAGGCGGGGCGGGCGCCCATCGGCTCGGGCGTGTGGGGGGTCGGCTCCGAGGACGGCAGGTCGGCCTTGGGGACCACGCCGGTCGCCTTCACGGCCACGCGGAAGATCGCCACCGGCGCGTCGTCGCGGCGGAAGTTGTATTCCCGCTCATGCTCGGCGTGGAAGGCGTCGATCAGGTCGTTGAGGTCCGTCACCTTCGCCGGCACGCTCACGGACAGCGAGCGCCACTGGCCGGCATACATCATCTCCACCGTGCGCTGGATCAGCATGTCCTTCGGCTCGACGCCCTCGTGGGCGAGGCGCTCGGCCGCCTCGGTCTCGATGGTCGCGAAGGCGGCCTCGAGCTTGGCGGGCTCGGTGGTCGCCGCGTCCGCCATGAAGTTGTCCGAGTAGTCGTGCTGCACGTCCACCAGCAGGCAGCCCAGCGCCGAGGTCACGCCGGGGTTCGGCGGCACGATGACGGTGGGGATCGCCAGCTCCTTGGCGACCGCGGCCCCGTGCAGGGCGCCCGCGCCCCCGAAGGCCACCAGCGCGAAGTCGCGCGGGTCGTAGCCGCGGGCGATGGACAGCAGGCGCACGGCGTTGGCCATGTTGGCGTTCGCGACCTGGACGATGGCCTCGGCGGCCTCGTGCAGCTCCATGCCGAAGGGTTTTGCAACTGTCTCGCGCACGGCGGTCTCGGCTTTCGCCGCGTCCAGCGTGATCTTGCCGCCGGCGAGCGAGGTGCCCAGCCGGCCCAGCACCACATTGGCGTCGGTGTTGGTGGCGACCTCGCCGCCCTGGCCGTAGCAGGCCGGGCCGGGGACCGCGCCCGCCGACTGCGGGCCGTTGCGCAAGCTCCCGCCCTCGTCCTTCCAGGCCATCGAGCCGCCGCCGGCGCCGATGGTCAGCACCTCGATGGAGGGGAAGCGGATCGGGTAGCCGTATTCGACATACCAGTCCTTGGTGATCCGCGGCTCGCCCTCGTAGACCAGCGAGACGTCGGTCGAGGTCCCGCCCATGTCGAAGCCGATGGAGTTCTCGTAGCCGCAGAGCCCCGCGATATAGCGCGAGGCGATGGCCCCCGCCGCGATCCCGGACCCCGCCAGACGGGCGGAAAAGTCCTTCACGGAGGAGGGCGTCATCACCCCGCCCCCGGTATGCAGCAGCAGCAGGTCGCGGTCATAACCGCCGTCGGCCAGCTTCCGCCCCAGACGGTCGACGTAGGAGACCACGACCGGCGCCACCACCGCGTTCGCCATGGTGGTCGAGAACCGCTCATGCTCGAAGATCTCGGGCATCACCTGGGAGGAGATCGAGACGGCGATGTCCGGCATCTCCTCCTTGAGGATGTCGCGCATCTTCTGCTCGTTCTCGCCGTTGACGTAGGAGTTCATGAAGCACACGGCGATGGAGGAAACCCCGCGCTTCTTCAGCACCCTGGCCACCCGCCGCGCGTCCTCCTCGTTCAGCGGCGTCAGCACCTCGCCGTCGGCCGAGACGCACTCGCGCACGCACAGCCGGTCGCGGCGCGCGATGTAGGGCTTGGCCACGTCCTTGTAGGTGTCCCAGAGGTCCTCCTTGTTGGCCCTCCGGATCTCGACCACGTCGCGAAAACCCTCGGTGCAGACCATGGCGGCGCGGGGCAGGCGCCGCGTGATCAGGGCGTTGGTCGCGACCGTGGTCCCGTGGGAGAACATCGAGACCTCGGCGAGGTTCACCTCCGCCTGGCCGATGCCGTTCAGGATCGCCTGCATCGGGTCGTCGGGGGTCGAGGCCGTCTTCTCGATCCGGATCGCGCCGGTGGTCTCGTCCATGATGCAGATGTCGGTGAAGGTCCCGCCGACGTCCACGGCGACTCGGGTGGTTTTCATCGTCCCTCCAGGGGGTTGTCGGATCCCGGCGGAAAGGCGCACGGGGTCGGCCTCGGGCCTCCGGGGGCCCGCGGGGATGTCGGCTTCGGGATGCGAAGCGGGAGATCGACGGGCCCGCGGGCCCGCCCGTGAGGTCAGGTCAGGCCCGGGCGCCCTCGCGCTCGGCGGCCGCGGCGCGGCGGGTCTCGGTGGGCGTGCAGCCGAACCGGGTCTTGTAGAGGCGCGAGAACCGCGACTGGTCCGAGAACCCCCAGCGATAGGCGATCTCGGCGACCGAGGCGGCGCGCCCGCCGCCCCTCAGCTCCTCGGCGCAGCGGTTCAGGCGCTTGTCGCGGATGAAGCCGTTGATCGACTGCTCCCGCTCGGCGAACAGCCGCTGCAGGTAGCGCAGCGAGATCCCGCAGGCCTCGGCCACCTGCGCGGGCCCGAGGTCGGGGTCCTTGAGATTGTCGCGGATATACTGCTCCGCCCGGTGCAGATGCGCGGCCCGGATCGAGGAGACGGAGCTGTCCAGCACCCGGTCGTCCGAGCGGATGGCGAGGCACAGCAGCTCCAGCAGGTGCATCCCCGCAGCCTCGCGCGCGGACGGGCTCAGGTGCTCGACATGCGCGCCGGTTGTGCGGACCATGTCCACGAAATAGGAGGCCACGCCCGAGGTCGCGTCGAAGTTCAGCGCCGCGATCCGGTCCGTCGGCCCGATGCGCGAGCGCACGGAGGCCGCCTTCACCTTCAGCACCCACAGCGAGTTCGCCTTGCCGTGCCAGAACTCGTAGGGGGCGTCGCCCCGCTCCACCAGGAAGCCGCCGGGGCGGCAGTGGGTCGAGCGGGAGCCCTGCGAGAAGCCGACCTCGGCGAGCTCGGGGATGGTGATCAGCAGGCTCGCGTCCGCCTCGCGCAGGAAGTGGCGGCGGTGGCGGCGATACAGCAGGCCGTCGCAGGAATTGCGCGAGATCGCCACGTCGCCCAGCGACCACGCCTCGAGGCTGCCCTGGAAACCGGCGCTGTTGCGGAACTCGACGTCGAGGGGGAAATAGGTCTCGGAGACGGCCCGGCGCCAGTCGTCGCCGCCTTTCCCCGATCCATCGTGCTGCACCGTGTATTTCATGCGCATTCCCTCTCGGAAGCGGCGGCGGGCGCCGCCTGTTCCCTTGTGCAAGCGGTCCGTCCGGGCGATTCGGATCGCCGTCTCATTGGTCCGGACCTTAGTGTGGGCGCTCGGGGCTTCGTGGGGAAGCGCGAACGCCTGACCTGAACCACGATACGCAGGATTCCCCGCCGCTCTTGGCCGAAAGCGCCCAAAAAGATGACCGTGGCCGCCCCAGCGCCCATGCGCTGGGCGCCGGGGTCGACCCCGGCGCCCATGCCTCCGGGTCAGGCCGCGCGCAGGCGGGCGGTCGCCTCGGCGTCCACGGTCCAGCTGTCGGGGTCTGCGGCGGGGACGAGGGCCACGCGGTAGACCTCGCGCGCCGCCTCCGGGTCCAGCCAGCCGCGGTTGACGGTGGCCGCCACCCGGGCCGGATCGCGGGCCAGCGGGTCGCCGTAGCCGCCGCCGCCGCAGGCGGTGAACTCGATCTTCTGGCCCGCGGCGATCACCTCCTCGGAGAAGGCGGGCAGCACCTCCTTCTCCGCCCCGGTCACGCGGATCGAGGTGCTGGCCCCGCCCGCGCCGCCGCCCAGCACGCCCTTGGGCGGCGTGTGGGTGCCGTCGGCCGCGTAGATGATCGTCATGTCGTGGTCGAGCGGGTAGAACACGCCGCCCATCGCCGGCGCGCCCTCGAACTCCCCGAACCCCTGGGAGCCGGGGATCACGCCGCGCCGCTCGACGACGATGGGATACATGCTCTCGTCCATCTCGACGCTGTCGAGCTGGATCAGCCCCGCGTTGGCCGAGCCGCAGAAGGTCAGCCAGCCGTCGTGGCCGTGCACCGCCCCGCCGCCGCCGTAGCCCACGAAGATCTGGTTCACGTAGCCCTTGCCGTTCTTCCAGGGGTCCGCGCCCGAGATCACCCCGACCCCCGCCGGCAGGTGCCCCGCGCTCTCGGCCCGCCCGTAGGGCGCGCCCATGCCCGAGAACACCGCGTCGCCCGCCACCATCAGCCGATCGTTGACGTTGGTGGTCGCGACCGAGGTGCCGACGGGGTATTTCGGCTTGCCGATCGCCGAGCCCTCGCGCATGCGCACGCGGACGCGGGACTTGGCGCCCTCGTTGTGCGGCACGCTTTCGGGGAGGTTGTTGAACACCCCGATGCGGCAGGAGCCGGTGCAGGTGTTCTCCGACAGGTTCAGGCCGCCGGGCACGCAGTCGACGTTGTTGGTGACGTCGACCAGGATCTCGCCGGCTATGGGGTCGACCTCGATGGCGACGCGCACGGGGATGCCCTCGTCGGCGACGCCGGGGACGGGGTCGTGGCGGGTCTCGTATTCGTAGCGGCCCGCCGGCAGCTTGGAGATCGCAGCCTTGGCGCTGCGCGCGCCGTAGTCGAACCAGTCCTGGATGAAGCCCAGCACGGTGTCGGTCCCGTAGCGCTCGCACAGGTCCATGATCCGCCGCTCGCCGGTGCGGCAGGCGCCGATCTGGGCGCGGACGTCGCCCATCCACAGGTCCGGCACCCGGTTGCGCATCGCCCCGATGCGCAGGATGTCGGCTTTTTCCTTGTAGTTCCGGGCCATGCGGACGGCCGGGAAGTGCATCCCCTCCTCGAAGATGGTCTTGGCGAAGGGCAGGTAGGTCGAGGGCGCCGGCGCCCCGGTGTCGGCGTGGTGGCTCAGCGCCACCACCCAGAACAGCGGGCGGCCGGCGACGAAGACCGGCATCGCCATGATCAGGTCGGCGTGGTGGGTGCCGCCGGTGTAGGGGCAGTTGTTGATGTAGATGTCGCCCTGTTCGATGTCGTCGAACAGCTCCGTCAGCGGCCGGGTCGCGAGGTCCATGGACATCACATGGATCGGCAGGGCGTCCTCGACCGTGACCAGCTCATGCTCGTAGGTCAGGATCGCGCAGGAGAAGTCGCGGGCGTTCTTGATCACCGCCGAGCGGGAGGCGCGCATGACCACGAGGGTCATCTCGCGCACGATCGCCTCGAACCGGCTTTTCAGCACCGACATCATGAAGGCGTCGATGCGCCGGGTCTCGCTGTCGGCGTCGCCGGCGGTGGAGTGGGTCTCGATGAAATCCATGGGGTCCTCCGGGGGTCAGGCGACGGCGACGACGAGGTTGCCGTGGGCGTCCACGCGGCCGTCGTGGCCGGACTTGAGGTAGGCGGTGAAGGTGGCGGCCTCGAGCAGGGCGGGACCGGAGATTTCCGCGTCCGCCCCGAGGGTTGCGAGGTCGTAGACCGGCAGCGCGCGGGGCCCGCCGGCGGCGTGGTCGTAGACCGGGCGGCGGGCCTTGGGGGCGGGGGCGCCCTGTTGTTGCGGCAGGGTCGCCTCCTTCCACTGGTCGCGGCCGCGGCGCAGGCCGATGGCGCGCAGCTTCCAGGCGGTGAACTCCACCACGTCGTTGTCGGAGCGGATCGAGTAGATGCGCTCGTGCATCTTGTGGAAGGCTTCGACCAGGGCGGGGAGGTCTTCCGGCGTCAGGGTCCCGTTCGGGGCCTCGAACGGGGTCTCGATTTCGAAGCTCTGGAACTCGTAGCGGCCCATGAAGACGAACTCGTAGACGCGGTCTTGTTCAGGGATTCCAGCGGCTTCGAGGAAGCCGGCACCCTGTTCCACCAGCTTCGCGAGGGTGGCGTTCACGGCGTCGACGTCGAAGGCGGCGTCGGAGGTCAGGCAGACGGCGGCATCCTCGCGCCGGATGTCGGAGATCAGGCCCCCGAAGGCCGAGAGGCCGGCCATGAAGCGGGGGACGACGTAGGTCTTCAGCTCCAGGATGTCGGCCATTTCGGCCATGTGGATGGCGGTGGCGCCGCCGCCGCAGACGAAGACGGAGTCGCGGGGGTTGATGCCCTCGCGCACGGTGATCTCCTCAATGGCGGCGACCATGTTGTGGTTCGAGGTGGTGTAGATCGCGTAAGCGGCCTCGGGGATCTTCACGCCCAGGCGGTCGGCGACCTTGGCGATGGCGTTCTCGGCCAGGTCCTTGCGAAGTTTCATCTTTCCGCCGAGGAAATAGTCCGGATCGACGATGCCCAGCACCACGTTGGCGTCGGTCACGGTCGGCTCCGTGCCGCCCGCGTCGTAGCAGGCCGGGCCCGGCCGGGCGCCGGCGGAGTGGGGGCCGACCCGCAGCAGCCCGCCCTCGTCCACCCAGGCGATGGAGCCGCCGCCGGCCCCGACGGAGCGGACGTCCACCTTGGGGATGCCGAGGCTGTCGTCGTGGATCATGCCGTCGGGGGTGACGATGATCTTGTGGTCGCGCAGCGCAGAGACGTCAAATGTTGTGCCGCCCATGTCGCCGACGATGATGTCGGCCTCCTCGCGCAGGGCCAGCGCGGCCATCGGGGCGAGGGTGGGGCCGGACATCACCGAGTAGATCGGCTTGGCCATCATCTCGGGCACCGGCATCATGCCGCCGACGCAGTTGGCCAGCAGCAGGTCGCCGGTGAAGCCCTCGGAGAGGAGGGCGGCGTTCAGTTTCTCGACGTAGGCGCGCACGATGGGGGCGATGGAGGCGTCGATGGCCGCCGCAATGGTGCGCTTGTATTCGCGCGGCATCGGGTTGATTTCATGGGACAAAGTGATGGGGATGCCGGGGAGTTCTTCTTCCAGCACCGCCTTCACGGCGAGCTCGTGGGCGGGGTTCACGACGGACCAGAGGAGGCCCACGGCGACGGCCTCGACGCCCATCGCGCGGAACGCGCGTCCAGCCTCGCGGGCCTCGGAGAGGTCGAGGGGGGCGAGTTCCCGGCCGCGGGCGTCGATGCGGCCGGCGACGGAGCGGGTGAGGCGGCGAGGGACGTAGGGGTCCGGGTAGTCGAGGCGATACTGGAAGGCGCCTTTGCGGGGGCCCTCGCGCAGGACGAGGATGTCCTCGTGGCCCTTGGTCAGGAGCAGGCCGACCTTGACCGTCTTGCGCTCGACCAGGGCGTTGGTCGAGACGGTGGATCCGTGGACGATTAAATCAACTCGGTTGATAAAGTCGCCGAACGATTCTCCGTAGCCCTCGGCGGCGACTTTCAGGACGTTGAGGAATCCTTTCTCGAACTCGCCGGGGGTGGTCGGCGACTTGAAGATCGAGATCTCGCCGCCGCCGTCGGAGATGAGGCAGTCGGTGAAGGTGCCGCCGATGTCGATGCAGGCCTGGTAGGTCATGGGGGGTCCGGTCGCAGGGAGGAGAGCACGCAGGGCCGGCGGTGCGGCCCCATCGGTGGAATGGTCCGGACATGCGGGGACCGTCCCGTCGCGACAGGCGGCAGGGGACGCGCCGGCGCGGGCGCGCGGTCGGTCAGGTCCGGAGAGGTCCGGGGGGCCGGGGAGGACGGCCCGTCCGGGGATCGTCAGGCGGAGCCGGGGCTCGGCCGCGGGTCTCAGCGCCGGTCATGCCGGCCGGGTCGGTCAGGGGCCGGGGGCGTCCCGGCGGGGGGCGGAGGGGCCGGGGGCCGGCCTCTCCGCGGAATTCGGGCGCAAGCCGGAGGGCTTACTTGCCGATGGCCTTGCGCACGTCCTCGAGCGCCTTGCCGAAGCGGGCGACGATGTCGACGGCCTGCTCCTCGGTGGTGATCAGCGGCGGGCAGAAGCAGACGCTGTCGCCGGAGGCGCGCAGGATCACGCCGTGGTTGTGGCCGGCCTTGAACACCGCCATGCCGACCTTGCCGTAGGGGTCGAACTTCGCCTTGGTCGCCTTGTCGTCCACCAGCTCGACGGCGGCGATCAGGCCGACGCCGCGGACCTCGCCGACCAGCGGGTGATCGGCGTATTTGGCGAGCTCGCCCCGCATCACCTCGCCGACCTTCGCGGCGTTCGACACCAGATCCCGCTCCTGGATGATCTTGATGTTCTCGATGCCCACGGCGGTCGCGACGGGGTGGCCGGAGGTGGTGAAGCCGTGGCCGAAGGTGCCCAGCTGCTCGGTCCCGTCGGCGATGCCCTGGTAGATCTTGTCCGAGAACACGATCGCGGCCAGCGGCTGGTAGGACGAGGTGATCTGCTTCGACAGCACCAGCATGTCGGGCTGGATGTCATAGGTCTCGCAGGCGAACATCTTGCCGGTGCGGCCGAAGCCGTTGATGACCTCGTCGGCCACGACCAGGACGTCATACTTGCGGCAGACGGCCTGGACCTTCTGCCAGTAGCCGGCCGGCGGGGTCAGCACGCCGCCGGCGCCGATCACCGGCTCGCCGATGAAGGCGGCGACGGTCTCGGGGCCTTCCTCGAGGATCTTGGCCTCCAGCTCCTCGGCGAGGCGGGTGGAGAATTCCTCCTCGGTCTCGCCCTCTTCCGCGAAGCGGTAGTGGTGCGGCGTGGTGAGGTGCTTCATCTGCGGCAGGGGCAGGTCGAAGCCGCGGTGGTTCGCCGGCAGGCCGGTCAGCGAGCCCGAGGCGATGGTGATGCCGTGGTAGCCGTTGAGGCGGGAGATGAACTTCTTCTTCTCCGGCCGGCCGATGGCGTTGTTGTAGAACCAGACCATCTTGACGACGGTGTCGTTCGCCTCGGAGCCGGAGTTGGTGAAGTGCACCCGGTCGAGGCCCTCGGGCGTCATCTTCACCAGCATCTCGGCCAGCTCGACCGAGGGCTCATGCGCCTTGTGGGTGAAGGTGTGCGAGTAGGGCAGGATCTGGAGCTGCTTGTAGGCGGCCTCCACCAGGCGCTTCTCGGAGAAGCCCAGGCCCACGGACCACAGGCCGGACATCGCCTCGATGTACTTGTTGCCGGCATCGTCCCACAGGTGGATGCCCTCGCCCTTGGAGATCACGATCGGTCCGTCGCGCTCGTGCGCGCGGGCGTTGGTGTAGGGGTGCAGCAGGTAGGCGAGGTCGCGCGCGGCGGTGGAGTTGGGCAAGGCGTCCATGAGGGGGTCTTCCATCAGTCAGGTGGCCGCGCATCGGGCACGGCGAAGGGGGGCGGGCGCAGGGGCCCGACCCGATGGCGCGATCATGCAGGCTCGGACAGGGGCGCGTCGAGGCTCACCCCGTAAATCCGTTCGGCTTCTTCCGACGTAATCCAGCCGTCGAGCACGTCGTCGATGACCGAGCGGCGGTCCCGCTCGGCCGGATCGCCCCAGCCGCCGCCGCCGGGCGACGAGATGCGGATGCGGTCGCCCTTGGCGATCGGGACGTTGGCGAACTTGGAGGGGGAGGGCTTGCCGTAGAGCTGCGAGACGGTCTTCCAGTCGCCGCCGGAGGCTTCCGTCACCATCAGCAGTTCCGCCCGGCCGCCTTCCTTGCCGCCGTGGATGCCCCACGGAGAGATCTTCTGGCGGTCGGACATGTAGGAGTAGGTCATCGGCGCCTGGGCGGTCAGGGTCTTGGAAATCGAGTGTCCGCCCCGATGCTTGCCGGCGCCGCCGGAGCCCTCGACCAGCTTGAATTCCTCGACGTGGAAGGGGAAGCGGTATTCGAAGACCTCGACGGGGATGTGGGGGCAGTTGCCGTTGATCCCGCCGACCGCGTCGTTGCCGTCGGCGAAGGCGCGGCCGCCCCAGCCCACGGGGGTGAGGTCGTAGCAGCAGAAGAACTCGCCCGTGTCGGGGTCGGTTCCGCCGAACAGGAAGTTGGAATGCGAGGCCCCGTCGGTCGCCGCCGAGCGCGATTTCAGGGCCGGGGCGAGGGCGCCCATGACCGTATTGGCGACGCGGCAATGGGTCTCGGTGTTGCCGCCCACGCAGGGGCCGGGATAGTCCACGTTCACCACCGTCGAGGGCGGCGCGATCACCTTGATCGGGCGGAAGCAGCCGGAGTTCTTGGGAATCGAGGCGTCGGTCAGCTGCAGGACCGCGTTGTAGGCCGCGCCCCAGGCGACGCCGAGCGTGGCGTTCACCGGGCCCTTCGCCTGCGGGTCGGAGCCGTAGTAGTCGACGATCAGCCCGTCGCCCTCGACGTGGACGGTGACGTTGATCTTGTAGGCCTTGTCCTCGATCCCGTCGTCTTCCATCCAGTCGTGGAAGGTGTATTTGCCGTCGGGGATCTCGGCGATCTCGGCGCGCATCCGGCGCTCGGAATAGTCCATCAGGGCGGCGACGTGTTCGCGGAAGCCGTCGACGCCGTGCTTTTTGGCGAGGTCGGCCATGCGCCGCTCGCCGAGGTCGACGGCGGCGATCATGGCGCGGTAGTCGCCGTAGTTGAACCGCGGCGTGCGGACGTTGGCGAGCATCAGGCGCCAGACGTCCTCGTTGTCCTTGCCGGCCCTTTTGATCTTCACGGGGGGCACGCGGAGGCCTTCGTGGAAGATTTCCGTGGCCTCGCCGGGGAAGCCTGCCGGGGCCATGCCGCCCACCTCCGCCACGTGGCCGATGGCGACCGAAAAGCCGATCAGCTGGCCGTCGACGAAGACGGGCTTGAAGAACGTGTGCTCGGGCGTGTGCAGGCCGCCGCGGTAGGGGTCGTTGTGGACGATGACGTCGCCGGGCTCGAGGTCCTCGATCTCGATCTCCTGCACGCAGGAGCGGAGCAGCAGCGGCATGCCGCCGATCATCGAGGGGCAGAAGTCGCCGGTGGCGACCAGTTCGCCCGTCGGGAGCGCCAGGCCGCAGGTGAAGTCGAGGCTCTCGGAGAAGATGGTCGAGTAGGAGGTGCGCATCAGCGTCACCCCCATGTCGCGGCAGATCGAGACCAGGATGCCGCCCACGATGTTGAGGGAAACCATGTCCATGGGGATCACTCCTTGGCGGTGACGATGAGGTTGCCATAGGCGTCCACGTCCAGGCGCTTGCCCGGGTCGACGACGGTGACGGAGGCGGCTTCCTCGACCAGCGCGGGGCCGTCGAGGGTCTGGCCGGCCTTGAGCTCCGAGCGCCAGTAGACCGCCGCGTCCGCCCAGCCGGCCCGGAAGTAGACGGGGCGGGAGGAGGCGGGGACGGGGGCGTCCGAGGAGGCCTCGATCTGCGGCAGGGTCAGCTCGCCGGTGGAGGCGACGCCGGTGACCATGAAGTTCACGATCTCCATGTGGTCGTCGAGGCGGAAGCCGAAGCGGGCCTCGTGCAGGTCGTGGAACTCGGCGTAGATCTGGGCGACTTCCTCTTCGGTGAAGTCGCGGGCGCGGATCGGCAGTTCCAGCTCGTAGTTCTGGCCGAGGTAGCGCATGTCGATGGCGCAGGAGATCGAGGGGCTTTCGTGGCCCTGGGCGGCCAGCTCGGCCTGGCATTCGGCGATCAGGGTGGCGAGGGCTTCTTTGGCCCGCGCCGCGTCGAAGGCGCGGGAGTTGAGCTGCACGGTCCGGTAGCGGTCCACCCGGGCGTCGGCCATTGTAAAACCGAAGGCGGAGAACTGGCCGGGGAAGTTGGGCGAGAGGCCGCGGGGGATCGAGGCGTCGTCCATCAGGTCGGAGATGTGCAGGGGGCCGGCGCCTCCGAACGCGACCAGGGTGAAGTCGCGGGGGTCGAGGCCCTGTTCCGTCAGCACCGTGTGCAGGGCGCCGACCATGTTGTTGTTGGCGATGCGCAGGATCGAGAGGGCGGCGTCCTCGAGGCTGACGCCCAGCGTCTGCGCAATGGGCTGGATGGCGGCGCGGGCGGCGGGCTCGTCCAGCTCCATCGCGCCGCCGAGGAAGTTCGAGGCGGAGATGCGGCCCAGCACCAGGTTCGCGTCGGTCACCGTGGGCTGGGTTCCGCCCTGGCCGTAGCAGGCGGGGCCGGGCGTGGCGCCGGCCGATTCCGGGCCCACCACCAGCATCCCGCCGGCGTCGATGCGCGCGATCGAGCCGCCGCCGGCGCCGATGGTGCGGATGTCGATCATCGGGACCTGGATGGGGCGGCCCCACTCGATCTCGAAGTCGGTGGTGAAGCGCTCCTTGCCGTTGACCACAGTGGACACATCGGTCGACGTGCCGCCCATGTCGAAGGTCACGAGGTTGTCCATGCCCAGAAGCTGGGCGATGCGCTTGGCCGCGATCACGCCGCCGGTGGGGCCGGACATGGCGATCTGGATGGGGCTGTCGGCGACCTGGCGGGCCTCCATCTCGCCGCCGTTGGAGCGCATCACGACGAGGCGGGCGTCGACGCCCTCGGCCTCGAGGCGCGATTTCATCGAGCCGATGCGGTCCTTGACCACCGGCTTGATGAAGGCGTCGCAGATGGTGGTGGAGGAGCGGAAGTGCTCCTTCCACTTGGGCAGGACCTCGTAGGAGATGGAGACGGGGAGGTCGGGGGCTTCTTCCGCGAAGATCTCCTTGATGCGCTGCTCGTGGGTGGGGGTGAGGTAGGAGTGCATGGTCATCACCGCGACGGCGCCGATCTCGGGTTCGGCGGCGATTTTCTTCGCGACTTCGCGGACTTCGTCCTCGTTCAGCGGGGAGAGGATCTCGCCGGAGGGGCCGACGCGCTCGGACACCTCGTAGGCGTCGCGGCGCTTGAGGAAGGGCTTGGGCTTGATCCAGCCGAGGTCGTAGTGGTGCTTGCGGTCGCCGCGCATGATGAACGGGATGTCGCGGAAGCCGGCGGTGGTGACGTAGGCGACGCGGGCGCCCTTGCCCTCGAGCAGGGCGTTGGTGGCCACCGTGGTGCCCAGCCGGATGCCGGAGATCTCGGACTGTTTGCCGAAGCTGCGCAGGCCGGTCATCACGCCCTCGGACGGGTCCGCGGGGGTGGAGAGGTTCTTCCAGGCGTGCAGCTCGCCGGAGGCCTCGTCGTAGACGACGAAGTCCGTGAACGTGCCGCCGATGTCGACGCCGAGACGATAGGACATGGGGGGGCTCCTTGGCGGATCAGGCGGCCGCGGGGGCGGCGGAATAGTCGACGGGGGTGGCGTGCCAGCCCTCGGCGCGCTTCGCCCAGAAGCGGTCGAGGAACAGGCGCGAGATCGGGCCGGGGCGGTCGTTCGACAGGATCCGCCCGTCGATGCGGCTGGCGGGCATGATCCCGCCGGCGGTGGTGCAGGTGAAGATCTCGTCGGCGTTGCGGAATTCCTCGATCGGGATCTCGCGGACCTCCAGCTTCAGGCCCTGCTCCTCGCACAGCTCCATGACCGAGAGGCGGGTGATGCCGTCGAGGCCGCCGCGGATCGGGGTCGAGACCACGCCGTCGGTCACCGAGAAGACGTTGAAGCCCGGCCCTTCGGTGATGTTGCCGGCGAGGTCGGGGAGGATGGCGAAGTCGGCCTCGACCTCGAGGGCCTCGAACTGGGCTCTCGTCAGGTCGCCCCAGTGGAAGTTCTTCGCCCGCGGCTCGACGCATTCGGGGGGGATGCGGGGGGTTTTCGAGACCATCAGGTGCATCCCGCGCTCGATCATCTCGGGCGGCGCGACCCAGACCCAGGGGATCGCCATGGCGATGGTGTAGGCGGGCACGTAGGCCGGATGGCGGGGCTTGCCGGGCAGCGGCACGCCGCGCAGGCACTCCATCGAGACGTAGGCCGACTTCAGGCCGGAGAGGGCGACGACCCGGTGGAGGATGGCGCGGAGGTCCTCGTCGGTCTCCTTCGGCTCCATGTGCAGCTCGGCGCGGGAGGCGCGGAAGCGCTTGAGGTGGTCGTCGAGGCGGAAGAAGTTCCCCTCCCACACGCCGACCACGTCGTAGGTGACGTCGGAGCGGCGGTAGCCCCAGTGGGTGATCGGGACCGAGGCCTCGGCGACGGGCATGTAGCGGCCGTCGATGTAGGCGGCGCCGGCGGAGTAGTCGGGCATGGGGGCGGATCCGGTCATTCGGCGGGGGCAGTGCGGACGGTTTCGGGGGCCGCATCGGGGGCGGCCGGCGCCGCGGGGCGGCTGCGGCCGAAGAGCTTCAGCTCGCGCCCGCCCGACAGGCCGGTGGGGCGCAGGACGAGGATCAGGGCCATGAGGATGCCCAGCCCCAGCTCCTGGCTGCCGGGGGGGAGGGTGAGGGGGCCCATCTCGCCGCGCTCGAACATGCGCAGGAACTCGACGATGAGGGTGACGCCGATCACGCCGATCACGGCGCCGGTGAGGGAGGACATGCCGCCGACCACCAGCATCGCCAGGGTGATGAAGGTGAGGCCCAGGTAGAACGGATCGACGGTGAGGATCCCGAGGAACTGGGCGTAGAGCCCGCCGCCGAGGCCCACCAGCGCCGCCGACAGCACGAAGGCCCCCAGCCGCGCCTTGACCAGGTTGATGCCGGACGCCTGGGCGGCGACGGGGTCGTCGCGGGTCGCCCTCAGCATCAGGCCGTGGCGGGAGATCTGGTAGACCCAGGCCGCCAGGATCGCGAGGCCGGCGAAGACCCAGGCGACCCAGGGGCCCACCACCGTGGGGATGCCGATGATCGAGCTGACGCCCGCGGTGACCGAGTCCCAGTTGGCGTAGACCGAGTTGGTGATCATCAGGAAGGCGAAGGTGGCGATCGAGCAGGCGATGCCGCCGAGGCGGGTGATCGCGCCGCCCAGCGCGAGGCCGACGATGGCGGGCAGGACCGCCGAGAAGGCCATGGCGACGAGGAACGGGTATTGCTCGGTCTGCAGCCAGGCGGGCAGGCCGCCGAGCATGATCTGCTTGAAGGTCGGCGCGGCGGTCATCCAGGCGGCGGCATAGGCGCCGATGCACATGAAGGAGATGTGGCCGAAGCTGATGATGCCCGAGTTGCCGATGAAGACGTAGAGGCCCACGACGACGACCACGCGGATCATCATCTCGGCGATGGTGGTGCCCATCGCGTCGGAGCCGGTCAGGGAGGCGAGGCCGGCGACGATGGCCAGCAGCACGATCAGCAGCACGGGGGTCTGCAGGGTGCGGAGGGTGGAGAGGATGCGGTCCATGGGGGTGTCTCCTCTCACACGCGTTCGATGACGTTGCGGGCGGGGATCAGGCCCTGCGGGCGGAACAGCAGGACGAGGATCACGATCGCGAAGGCGAAGGCGTCGCGGAAGACGCGCAGGTCGGGGGGCAGGTAGGCCTGCAGCATGGTCACCACAAAGCCGATGGCGAAGCCTCCGACGACCGCTCCGGGCAGCGAGCCCATGCCGCCGACCACCACCGCCACGAAGGCGAAGAGCGCGAGCGGCACACCCATGGTGTGCGAGAGCGAGCCGGACTGGGTGACGTAGAGCAGCCCGACGGCGGCCGCGAGGATGCCGGAGATGGCGAAGGCGATGCCGATGACGAAGTTGCCCTTCACGCCGAGATACTGGGCCATGCGGAAATCCTCGGCGGCGGCGCGCATCTGCACGCCGTAGCGGGTCTTCGACAGGAACAGCGACAGGCCGACCATCAGGGCGATGGTGACGACCACGGTGATCACCTGCAGGAGGGGCACGCGGAGGTCTCCGACCTGGATCTGCTGGTTGGCGGCGCCCCACAGGTTGATGGCCTTCGGGCGCGAGCCGTAGATCATCAGGATGCCGTTCTGGATGATGTAGCTGACCGCGAAGGAGGCGATCATCAGCGTCGGCGTGGTCGCCTTCCTCAGCGGCCGGAAGGCGGCGAAGTCGGTGGCCAGCGCCAGCACGATCACGATCAGCGCGATCGAGGGCAGCAGGAACAGGATGTTGAACTCGCCGATGAACATCCGCGCGGTGACGTCCGCCGAGGGCACGATCAGCGCATAGGCCGCGACCGAGATCAGGTCGCCATGCGCCAGGTTGATCAGCCGCAGGATGCCGAACAGCAGCCCGATGCCCAGCGCCGTCAGCGCGTAGAGCCCGCCCAGCGACAGGGCGTCGATGAGGTTCTGGATGAAGCCGATCATGCGACGCCTCCGTGAGAAGCCGGGGTGGGGGTTTGCATGGCCGGGGCCGGCTCGGCCCCGTGTTCGAAGCCGAAGTAGGCCTGGCGGATGGCGGCGCCGTCGGAGAGCTCGGCCGCCGTGCCGCTCAGGCGGATCTCGCCCTGGCGCAGCACCGAGATGCGGTCGGCGAACTTCAGGACGCGGTTGGAGGACTGCTCGTTGATGACGAGCGTCAGGCCTTCCGTCTTCCGCAGCTCCAGCAGGATCTCGTAGATCTGGTCGACGATCTTGGGGGCGAGGCCGAGGCTCGGCTCGTCCACCAGCAGCAGCTTGGGGCGGGTCATCACGGCGCGGGCGACGGCGAGCATCTGCTGCTCGCCGCCGGAGAGGCGGCCGGCGGGGAAGTCGATGCGCTCGGCCAGGCGCGGGAGGAGCGCGAGGATGCGCTCGCGGTCGCGGGCGACCTCGGCCTTGTCGCGGCGCATGTAGGCGCCGATGATCAGGTTCTCGGCCACGGTGAGGGAGCCGAAGATGTGGCGGCCCTCGGGGACGAGCGAGACGCCCATGGTGGCGATCCTGTCGGGCGCCGTGCCGAGGATCGGCTGGCCGTCGTAGCGGATCTCGCCCTGGTAGGGGCGCACGCCCCCGGCGATGGAGGCGAGCGTGGTGGACTTGCCGGCGCCGTTGGGGCCGATGATGCAGACCACCTCGCCCTCCTCGACCGTCAGCGAGAGGCCGCGGAGCGCCACCATGTCGCCGTAGCGGACGTGGATGTCGGAGACGTCGAGAAGCGCCATCTCAGGCCTCCATTCCAAGGTAGGCGGCCATGACCTCCTCGTGGCGCTGGATCGCCTCGGGGACGTCTTCGGCGAGCGTCCGGCCGCCGTCGAGAACGTGGATGCGGTCGCAGATGCCCATCACGACGCGCATGTTGTGCTCGATCAGCAGGACGCCGCAGACGAAGGCTTTTGGAATCGCCTGGACGATCTCCATCAGGTCCTCGCATTCGGAATCCGACATCCCCGCCGCGGGCTCGTCCAGCAGCACGAAGGCCGGGGAGAGCATCATCGCGCGGGCGATGCCGAGGCGGCGCTGGTCGGTGTAGGCGAGCGCCGAGGCGGGCACGTCGAGCTTGTCGGCGAGGCCGATCCAGTCGAGCAGTTCCTTCGCTTCCGCCTGGGCGGTGTGGCGGGACTGGCCGAGGCCGACGCCGGTGACCTCGGCGTTCTCCAGCACCGACATCTCGGGGAACAGGCGGCCGGCCTGGAAGGTTCGGGCGATGCCGTGGCGGCGGAACTCGGTCGGGGCCCAGCCGGTGACGTCCTGGCCGCCCATGGTGACCTTGCCCTCGGTGGGTTTCTGGAAGCCGGTCAGGCAGTTGACCAGGGTGGTCTTGCCGGCGCCGTTGGGGCCGATCAGGCCGAAGATCTCGTGGCGCTGCATCTTCAGCGACACGTCCTGGATGGCGGCGAGGCCCTGGAAGCGGACGGTCAGGTTCTCGACGCCCAGTTCGGCGTCGTCGGAGGCGCCGGGGCGGTCGATGGGCGGCGCGTGGCGGGCGGGGGGAGCCTGCATGGGGCGTCTCCTGCGGGGCGCGCGGGCCGCGGGCCGGGGGGGGCCGGAGCGGCGCGGGGTTCGGGCCGGGGGCGCGCGGCGGCCGGGCGAGGCGCGCGCGCCGGGGCGGAGGGCGTCCGGAGGCCGGGCGGGACCCGGGTCCGGGGCGGAATTCGGAAGGGAACGGCGGACGCGGAGGGAGGGGCCGCGTCCGCCGCCGGTCGCCCCCGCCCGGCCAAGTGGCGCCGGGTCGGGCGGGGACGGGGGGCGGCTGCGCCCGGCGGGGCGGAGGGACCCGTCCGGGCGCGCG